>NZ_JAVJRX010000051.1:0-29029 GCF_040219735.1 Coleofasciculus sp. G1-WW12-02
GCTCTAGAACCGAAAAGTTAAACAGTTTTAAGGTCACTGAAACAGTGCTTTTTGGACAGTTACCGACCGATAACCTTGGCGAGGCTAACTTTACCCCAGAAATGGGTGAAAACCGGAGGGGCAACCATACCCCTCCACCCCCTAAAAAAGTATGCTTCTTAAACCGCTACCGCGTGTTCCTCCCTGGTCTAAAGACACAGGGTTTCCCACAACGAAGGATTTTTATGAATCAAGCTTGGCAGCCATTAGCTACTGTCACTCTCGTCGGTTCCTTAATAGGCATTGTTGTTCCCATCACTCCCGCCCTAGGAGAAGTTCTCACTAGACAAGAGTTTTCTGGTAATTTCACCTTGGTTGATTCTAGCGATCTACTGAAAGACATTTTGCCAGAATCTTCTGAATACTTCGGTTTTGTAGTTTATGATGAGGACAACACCCTACGTGATTGGGGTGTTAACGTTGATGAGTTAAACCTAAGTTTAAGTCCAGCTTCTACTCTAACCGGTCTAGATCCTACTCTACCCGGTTTACAACCCGACGTAGATTTTGAGTTTTCTTCTGCCGTAAATTGGGATTTAATCATTGATTTTGGCATCGCTTTTGACGCCCCTAAGTATAGCTTACGAAGAGAGTCTGAGGAAATCACGTTTACTGCTGCAGTAGGGCTGGCAGGAGGGTATACTTATACAGATCCCGCAGCAAATGTTATCCTTACAACTTCTGACACTTCTAATACTTCGGTTCCCGAACCCGCTACTGTTTTAGGCACAATTTTTGCTTTCGGTGCTGGAGCTTCTGTGCTGAAAAGAAAGTTTTATTGACACTCTCCCGGTTAAAACGCGGGAGATTCTTGAGCTAATCATCGCCCTTTCGAGTCACCTCTAATTAGGTCTTACACAATTATGTCCTACCCGAAGTCAACTAGAATATCACTTAATATCTAGAACCCCTTTTTTTTGGTAGCTCTCCAAGCTTTTACCTAAATTAATTAGGAAGTTTCCGTATGCCCTACGGTACTTATCAAGTATTTAGTTTTTTAAGTTTTTTACAAAAGTGCTATTCCGACTGAGAAATCGGCATTGTACGAATTTTGGCTCGTTTGACATCCTAGCAAGAGAAGGTACACCATTTAATATTTTTCAGAAGGTTTTTATTTGTACAGAGTTATCACCTACAAACTCTGTTTCTCATATTATTATTATACCTAAGATTAGAAAGAAAAGCAACTAAAGTTGCTAAACTAAACACATTGCTCGGTTTCATCCCTCGGATAAATCACGAGGGCTTTCACCATCGCTTATGACGTAAGCTTTGCGGAAGTGTCCCCCGTGGGGCAATGCGATTAAGCTAAGCCCCACCAAGGCGCTTTCTACCCACTGAGTTAACTGTTACACCTTTGAGGTTACATTGGTTGCCCATTTTCAATTAATTTTGACCTGAAAGCGCATTAATCCCACATTAGTTGGAGGTGTGTTAGAAATATCGCCTAACTCCAAAACCACGGCTCCATTGGGATTGTTGGCTTCAGCACAGGGCGTTGATACAGGATTTAGAGGAGGAAAAAATATCCCCGAATCTTGATCCGCTGCATTACTTTGGGGTATTGGTGTCCCGTCTTGATTTAACAAAATTCCCCTACCTTGCCTAAAACTATCAGAGATAAACGTTGTCCCTTCTGGAATGAGATCACAGATATTCACCCCATTAACCCCTGTGCCACCATTTGACAAGAAATAGATCGTGTATTCAACAATATCACCACTTTGCAAAACTCTATCGGGACTAATTCTGGGAACACCTAAAAGCCCTCTCCCAGGTAGCTGAGACCACCCAATAGCATTATCATCAGGATCATTGGGATCGTCTACAACAGTATTAAAGTTAATTCCTTCTAGCACTTGTCCATCTCTGTTCACCTGAGTAATGCGTTTCACCAGAAGCAGGCGCGGTTCTCCGGCAAAAAACACTTCTGCACTAGCTCGATCATTTCCAGGATTCGGATCATCTTGATCTAAAGCACTAATCACCGCCGTGTTGGTAACAGAACCAGGAATATCCCCAGTGGCGATAATCTCTAACGTAGCCTCGTTACCATTGACTAGATTCCCCACTGACCAAATTCCGGTTCTGCTATTGTATGAACCTTGAGACGCGGTTGCCGATCTGAATGTTACCTCAGTTGGCAAGGGTTCCGTCACCGCCACATCGGTAGCATCATTAGTATCGTTATTGGTCAGAGTAATAGTATACGTTATATCGTCTCCCACATTTGCCTGATTTGGGCGTGCGGTTTTACTCAAGCCGAGGTCAACCGATTGCAAGGGAATCGCCGCACTATCTTGGTCATCCTCACCAGCAATGCTATTTCCTGGTGTAGAATCTGGGTCAGGTCGATCTGAGGCTATGACTTGCGCTCGATTCACTACGGTTTCACTTGTGGTTAAGGTTGCCTCAATTTGCAACGTGGCGCTACTATCGTTATCAAGATTGCCCACCGTCCAGACGCCAGTTTGGTTATCATAGCTTCCCTGGCTGGGTGTCGCGGAAATAAAGCTCAATCCGGCGGGTAATGAGTCCCTAACTCGCACACCAGTCGTGGCTAGAGGTCCATCATTGGTTACGGTGATGGAGATGGTTACATTTTCCCCCGGTGCAGCACTAGCAGGGGCTGCAGTCTTAGTTAGGCTCAAGTCGGCGGTTCGTTCGATGGGGGTTTGAACGGTACTGGTATTATTATCAGGATTGGGGTCTGTTATGTCATCTCCTACGGAGTTATTCGGTCCGAGGGGAACTGTGGCGGTATTGGTTAATGTCCCCGAAGCATTTCTGGCGAGAGTGCCGATTACCGTATAAGTAGCGGTAGCCTCCGGATTGAGAGTGACGGTTGTATTGATCCCATTGCCTGTACCATTTGCCGCACCGCAACTCCCAGTACCGTTAGTAATCGCACAAGTCCACCTGACATTAGTAATCGTATCAGGAATCGTATCCCTTACCGTTGCCCCCATGACATCATTAGGACCATTATTGGTCACCGCGATTTCAAAGACAATCCTACCATTGGCAACAACTTGGTCTGAACGAATACGTTTTTCAATTGCCAAGTCTGCTTTAGCGATGACTATAGCATCCGTAAACGTAAAATCCTGAGACGGTAAAAAAGTCCAAGTGTCAATACCCCTGCGATCGCCAAAGCAGGTTGTTTCCTCACTAGAATTAATACAATCATAGCTATGAGCGCCATTACGGCTGCTGACTCCTGCTAGACCAACTCCGTTGATTGAGGCATCTAGGGGATCAGGAGGGATGCCGGGTCCACTAAAACGACTATCGTCATAGTAAACCGTAAAATTTGGACTATTTCGACCATTCAGCCGTTCTAAGATAATCCCATTGGGATTCGCTTCCACATCTAAAAAAGGAAAATGGACTTGAGCCGCAAACAGATTAATGCGAACCTCGAATCCTTGGCGACCACCTGGTAGGGGGTTTCCATCTCCATCTAGCCCATCCCAAACCACTTCATTTTCCCCTTGGCTCACTCGACCTGTGAGGATTCTGTCTCGGATTGAGCCGTCATCATTTCCGAAAATACCATCGCCATTCAAGTCAATGACAATTCTGTAACTACCCGCCCGTGTCGTGGTGAACCTAAATGTACCACCACCTGGCGATGCGGCTTGACCGGGCGTACCATCATTACCGATAAATCGAAAATCCCTCACCTCTCCAGGAGCTATAGGTTCTAGGGGCGTATTTAGAATTCCGGGTTCAGGTCGGTTAAAGAAAACTTTGTGGGTTCGGTCATCGCCAGTATTGGGATTAGTGAACGGATTTTGGAAGTCAGGGGGTGGAGTTAGGGAAACAGAGGAGAAGAATGGCTCTCCGCTGGGTCGTCTAAATCCTTTATTGTTTGAGAAAAAGATGAATCCGAAGGGTTCGATACCGTTCAAATCAATGCGGTACAAATAACCTTCTTCGGTCAGGATGTAGGCTTCGGAACTCAGGGGAGCCTCTCTACCTCCCATATTCAGCGCCAGATAATTGGCAAAGGCGCGACCCTGAATTTCTCTACCCGCATCGGCTACGGTGACATCCCAAGCGGTTACAAAGTTATCATTGTTACCTTGTGAGGACCAAGAATCGTCGGCGGGAATAGGGTTTGGGTTGACTGTACTTGAAGGATTAGGACTAACAATGTTAATTTGCCAAACCCCAGTTTGATCAACGTCCACGGTACAAGGTGTGTAACCACCGGAAAAAAGAGTATTAGGACCGATTCTTTCTTCTGCACGATTTTCAATCTTACCCCTGGTGCCGCAACTACCAGATGCACCACTGGGTCTTGTGTAATTAATCGTACCCTGACCGATGCCCACAGCACTTGAACCTAAATAGAGCGTTTCACCTGCCTCAGCATAAACCTGAATCACCGTTTGGCGCAGTATTGGTCCTGTCTCCAAGGAGTCATTGCGATAGTCCAAAAAAGGGCGAAAGCCGCCACTTGAGGTTAATTCGCGGCTTCCTTCAGCCTGAACTGGAGGAGTCCAAAGACTACAGATGCACAAGGAAAGGGCAAGGCTACTGATTACCCCACTAAGGGAGTGAGTTTTGAGGTTATTCACTATCTACCATTTACGTTTCAACAGTCATAGGTTGGAGGTGGTGAAGACAGCGTCGGCGACGAACGGCAAATCTACCCCTAGGATAGATTTCCAGGGGTAGGGAAAAGTTAGCCGAACTGAGCAGACTTACACCGGGCAAAAGCCCGATAAACTCCTCATAGTCCTATGATTTCGCTAAACTCGCGCTAAGAATAACGCGATAGGGGCTAATCTAATCACACTTTTTCGGTAAAAAAATCAGTCTCTCGATAGAGGACAACTATTCTCTCGCTTGCACAATAACGGACTGTCCTCACCTGCTCAAATCCTCTGGACGGTCAATATCATGGAGCATTGGCTCAAATGCGATGGCTAATCCCAAGTTATCGGCAATCTCTACGGTTTGTTGTCTGACTTGTGAGGTTCCCCAATTAATTCCCACAAAGAGTTCAGGAATTAACCGCCGCAAACCAATCAGATAATATCCCCCATCTTGGGCAGGTCCTAATACTAAATCCTGTGCTTCAAGCCATTGAAATGCTTCAGACATTATTTGAGTGTCTAAATCGGGGCAATCTGTACCAATAATCACCACTCCAGTCATTCCCCCTGCAAATGATCTCTCAAATGCCAATGCCATTCGCTCGCCTAAATCTCCCTCACTTTGTTGACGGTAAATTACATCAGCACCTAACCACAATTCCATTAGCTGTTGATTCCCTCCAGCAAAATGAATTTCTACAGATACAGGATGAAAATCTTGCAGTTTTTTTGCTTTAGCCAGGGTATTTTCTGCCATCTGGCGTTGCAGTTTTGCTGCACCTTCCTCACCCAAAGCAGGAATCAGGCGCGTTTTAGTTTTTCCCGGTTCTGGATAGCGCGTAAAAATAATTAGCGTTTCGTTTACAGTAGCTGGAGTCATTCGATTAAGCTGATGTGCATCTAAATAGACGATAGTCAAATCGTTGTCAGGGCTGTGAGGTGTAGGGGTATGCTAATTAAATGCGTGACCGTTTCATAGCTTACGCTTTCTTGGCATCTAAATCACCATTTGTAGGGGCACGATACTATCGTGTCCCTACCGGGGTGACTGTCGTGTTTACCAAAATTAGTCAAGAGTTTATTGAATTTAGAGACATGGTATAGTGATTCAGTCAACATCAGATTCATGAGCCTCTTCCCAAACCTCCCAGCCTTCTTTAATCAAATAAAAAACGATAATAAATCCGGCAAACGGATCAGCTTGCCAAAAGCCAAACCAGTAATTCCCAACTAACCCTAAAAGTAATGCCACAGAAAGAAAGGAACAGACCAAGGTTTCTTTCGCATCGGCAATCAGCGCCCTACTATTAATTTGTTTCCCAACTTTATTTTTTTGCCATGCCAATAGGGGCATAATAATCAACGAGAGGATAGCGAGAATAATACCCAGCAATGATGGATCTGGAGCGTCTTGTGTAATTAACTTTCTCAGCGATTCAAATCCAATATACCCAGCCATCAAGAAAAATGTAATTGCCACAAACTGGATGGCTCGTTGCTCAATTTTCTCTTCAGCTTCCGGTGTCATGCTTTGATGCTGGCTGAGACGCCAAATTAAAATACATCCCGATAAGGATTCAACAATACTATCCAGTCCAAACCCAATTAATGCAATACTATTGTTGAGCGCACCTAAAAGAATAGAAGCAACGGCTTCAAGGATGTTATAGCCAACGGTAAAATATTCTAAATAAAGTCCTTTTTGATAAAGCTTGCTCATTAAAAAATACCTCGGCAGGATTTGTGGGGTTAGTAGATCCGTTCAATACAGGATATCACTAATAACATTCCCCCACACTTCACCGAATACGAATGGCACTGACTGATATGCTGGTGGGCAATGCCCACCCTACGGTATAGCAATAGTTTCAGCGATTCAAAAATGCTTATTTCAACGCCATTACACCTAATATCCAGTTGCGCCTCTAGTCGCATGTTCCTTGTAGAAACGGGAGTGTAGGGGTGGGTTTTACCAATAACATTTTGGCACAAACAAATAATTTAACTAAACCAGCCCTGCTAAAGAATCAGGGAAAACCAAAATCATTAGAGTTCCCTCCCCTTGATAAGGGGAGGGTTAGGGAGGGGCCAAATCAAGGTATTACAAATTGATGTTTGAGCGTTTGCTTCATTGAGTTTCCACCCAAACAGTTAATGGGACTTTCCCCCTAATTTTTGGTGAACCTAAACTTTGACCTTGGCACTCATGTCTAACATGCGCTGAATCGGTTGTAAAGCCGCAATCCGAATGTGTTCGGGTAACGTAATTTCTGGCTGACGCTGCTTCATGGCTAGATAGAGTTTTTCCAGCGTATTCAACCGCATGAACGGACATTCATTACAGTTACAATTATTAGTTGAAGGTGCTGGAATGAAACGCTTATTGGGCATTTCTTTTTGCATTTGGTGAATAATTCCCGGTTCTGTCACCACAATAAATTTTGAACGGGGACTGGTTTGCGAATACTTCAACAGCGCTGTTGTTGAGCCAATGTAGCTCGCGTGGCGGAGTACTGGGGGTTCGCATTCGGGATGAGCAATAACCTCGGCATCGGGGTGTTCAATCTGTAGCTGTACAATTCTCTTTTCCGAGAAGGTTTCGTGAACAATACAACTCCCTTGCCACAGGAGCAAATCACGACCCGTCTGCTGCATCACATAACGCCCTAAATTCCGGTCTGGGGCAAAAATAATCGGTTGATCTGGGGGAATTTGCTGGACAATTTCGACGGCGTTGGAACTGGTGCAAATAATATCACTCATCGCCTTAATTTCGGCGGAGCAATTGATATAAGATATGACTAAATGGTCAGGGTGTTCTGCCTTAAATTGGGCAAACGCATCCGGGGGACAACTATCAGCGAGAGAACAACCGGCGTTTAAGTCGGGTAGGAGAACGAGTTTGTCGGGATTGAGGATTTTGGCAGTTTCTGCCATGAAATGAACACCCGCAAAGACGATGACATCTGCATCTGTATTAGCTGCTTGGCGGGAAAGTCCTAAAGAATCGCCAATATAATCGGCAATATCCTGAATATCGGGGTCTTGGTAGTAGTGGGCAAGGATAACGGCGTTGAGTTCCTGCTTGAGGATGTCAATGGCGTTAAATAGGTCATCGGGAATTGACCCAAAGGGTTGGGTCGTTTGAGGCAGTACGGTTGTAAACAATGTTGTAAATTACCCGGAATATAAACCTTCCAAAGTAATTATAGTAAATTTTACCAAAAATAGCAGAGGTGATGTCATTCTTTCTTGACTGATTCGTCATCTGTCATTTGTCAGGGGATTGAGTTTTGGCGACTAATTGGGCAAATTCCTGTAAAGTTTCCCCATATTGCTCCCCAGCCACCCAGAACAAATCATTATGACTAGCACCATCTACCCACAAGGAGAGTTTTGGTTCAGGGGCGGCGGCAAATAGGCGTTTTCCGTGGGAGAGGGGGATGGTTTCATCGGCGGTGCCATGGATGACTAAGACGGGACAGTTCACCTGGGTGATCTTGTCCAGGTTGGGGAATTTATCAAAGGGTAAAATCGGGATGGGTAGCACGACGCGAAAGGCGGAGGTGAACGAACTTTCGAGGATTAAACCTGCCAAGGGGTGACGGGCGGCTAAATCTACGGCTGAACCGCCGCCGACGGAACGTCCATAGGCGATAATTTGTTCCGGTGGTACTTTCAGTTGCTCTTTTAAATAGGTAAAGGCGGTGTCACTATCGTGATAGGCATTACGTTCAGAGGGACTTCCCTGACTCGTGCCATAGCCGCGATAATCGTAGGCAAAGACGCTAAACCCGAGACTGTGCAGATGGTGCAGCAGGGGCTGAATATCGCCTAAGTCCTCGGCATTGCCGTGAATGTAGAGGATAGTATAAGTAGCTGCCGGATTGGGCAAGTAAACGGCGGAAATCTGGATATCATCAGCCGTCGTCAATTTGAGAATGTCGGGGGTGTCTGGGTAGCTAGAGGGGGAGGGTAGGAAAATCATCCGATCTGCGATGAAGAAGACGTATAAGGCAAAGAAGACGTAGATAAAAATTAGCGATCGCACGAGTCGTTTCCAGGTAAACTCACCCAATAGCCGCCGTTTGAGGGTTTCTTTATCCATCTGTTTATTATGGCGCGATCGGAAGTTGTACACTTAGCTTTGCTGCTTTCTTGAGGACATGAAATGGCTTTAGAGTATCCTGATGACTTAAAGTATCTAGACAGCCACGAGTATGTACGACTCGACGGGGAAATTGCCACTATCGGGATTAGTGCCTTTGCCATCGATCAGTTAGGTGATATTGTGTTCATCGAACTGCCCGATGTGAATAGTGCTTTGGAAAAAGGGGAAACCTTTGGCACGATTGAATCGGTGAAAGCTGTTGAGGATATGTATGCCCCGGTTACAGGAACGGTGATTGAACGCAACGATGCTGTCGTGGAATCTCCCGAACTGATTGCTGAAGATCCTTATGGTGAAGGGTGGTTTCTGAAAGTGCGGGTTAATGATGCCGATGAATTAGAAGACGCTTTGTCTGCGTCTGAATATCAAGCTCAGGTGGAAGGAGAGGAGTAAGCGTTAGGGGTGCAGGGGGAGCAGGGGAGCAGGGGAAGCAGGGGAAGCAGAGGGAGCAGGGGGAGCAGGGGGAGAAATTTCCTAATCAAAGAATGATAAAGGACGAATGATAAAGGACCAATGACCAATGACCAATGACAAATGACCAATGACAGCACGATCGCGAATGGTTTGTTAAAAAATAATAAGGAGTCGTCCTGACTCTAGCGGCTTGATGCACCCAAATCTTTGAATGAATCGGTTTGATATGACTAACTCAAATGTCTCAGTTAATCCAGACACAACCCTCAATGGCGTCTCTAATGATTCTCAGCCAACTGTTTCTGCGGCGGCGGATCATTTAGTATCAACCGATTCTTATGCTAGACGCCATATTGGTGTCAATGCTGAAGACGTAGGGCAAATGCTGGATATCTTGGGCTACTCCAGCTTGGATGAACTGATTGATGGCGCTGTCCCCTCAACCATTCGGCTAAATCATCCGCTCAACTTACCCCCCGCCCAAAGCGAAAAAGCTGCCCTTACCCAACTTCAGGACATTGCCTCAAAAAACCAGGTGTTTCGCTCATTCATCGGCATGGGTTATCACGACTGTATCACCCCACCGGTGATCCTGCGGAATATTCTGGAAAATCCAGGCTGGTATACAGCCTACACCCCCTATCAAGCCGAAATTGCCCAAGGGCGACTGGAGGCGTTGCTGAACTTTCAAACCCTAATTATTGATTTAACGGGTTTGGATATCGCCAATTCGTCGTTACTGGATGAAGGAACAGCGGCGGCGGAAGCCATGAGTATGAGTTATGGCTTGTGCAGAACTAAAGCCAATGCCTTCTTTGTCTCTCAGGATTGCCATCCCCAAACGATTCAGGTGGTGCAAACCCGTGCCAAACCATTGGGAATTGAGATTATTGTCGGTGATCATCAGACATTTGAGTTTGAGTCGCCAATTTTTGGCGCATTACTGCAATATCCTGCCACTGATGGCACGATTTACGATTACCGGGAGTTTGTGAGTAAGGTACATGAGGCGGGCGGTTTAGTCACGGTTGCGGCTGATCCCTTGAGTCTAACCCTGCTGACACCTCCGGGTGAATTCGGTGCGGATATTGCCGTAGGAACGACTCAACGCTTTGGTGTTCCCCTGGGATACGGGGGACCCCATGCGGCATATTTTGCCACCCGTGAGGCGTATAAACGGCAGGTTCCAGGGCGAATTGTCGGTGTGTCTAAAGATGCCCAAGGGAAACCCGCCTTGCGCCTTGCCCTCCAAACCCGGGAACAGCATATCCGTCGGGATAAAGCCACGAGTAATATTTGTACGGCACAAGTCTTGCTGGCGGTGATTGCCAGTATGTACGCGGTTTATCATGGATCAGAGGGACTTAAGCAAATTGCTCTGCGTGTGCATCGGTTAACGATGATATTGGCAGCTGGGTTAGAACGCTTGGGTTATAACATTAGTTCACAACCGTTCTTTGATACGGTGCGGGTGGAGTTAGATGCCCAGGAACTCGGCGATATTCTCAAGGCGGCGCAAGCCAGGGGGATGAATATGCGGGTGTTGGATGAAGCTGCGATCGCGATTACCCTGGATGAAGTGACAACGTTCCAAGATGTGGTGACTCTCCTGGATATTTTCGGATCAGTTGGCGTCGAGGGCATTGATTCGCTACCGTTTCCCGTTGACTCCCTGCTGAAACGAGACGTTGACAGCTTTGAACCTCCTTTTACCCGCACCCGTCCCTATCTTACTGACCCAGTTTTTCACCGTTATCATTCAGAAACCGAATTATTGCGCTATATCCATCGTCTCCAAGCTAAGGATTTATCTCTCACCACCTCAATGATTCCCTTGGGTTCCTGTACGATGAAACTCAATGGCACAGCCGAGATGATGCCGATTACTTGGGCGGAATTTAGCCAGATTCATCCCTTCGCCCCCTTATCTCAAACCCAGGGATATCAGATTTTATTCCAACAGCTTGAGGCGTGGTTGGCAGAAATTACCGGGTTTGCCGGGATTTCCTTACAACCCAATGCTGGGGCGCAAGGGGAATATGCGGGATTGCTGGTAATTCGCCAGTATCATGAACACCGGGGCGAGGGACATCGCCAGATTTGTTTGATTCCCCAATCCGCCCACGGTACGAATCCGGCGAGTGCAGTTATGGCAGGATTAAAGGTGGTAGCCGTTACCTGTGATGACCAAGGGAATATCGATGTGGCGGATTTGAAGGCAAAGGCAGAAAAGCACAGCCAGAATTTAGCGGCGTTGATGGTGACGTATCCGTCTACTCATGGCGTTTTTGAGGAAGAAATCCGCGAAATTTGCGATACGATTCATGCTCATGGTGGACAAGTGTATCTGGATGGGGCGAATATGAATGCCCAAGTGGGATTGTGTCGTCCTGGGGATTATGGGGCGGATGTTTGCCATTTAAATTTACACAAAACCTTTTGTATTCCCCATGGTGGTGGGGGTCCGGGGATGGGACCGATTGGGGTACAGTCTCATTTAGTGCCGTTTTTGCCGGATGTGTCGTTTGTTAAAGGTTATGGATCGGTGACAAATCACGATTCCGTGGGCGTTGTGGCGTCAGCCCCCTGGGGAAGTGCGAGTATTTTACCGATTTCCTGGATGTATATCGCTTTAATGGGGGCAGATGGGTTAACCCAAGCGACGAAGGTGGCGATTTTGAATGCGAATTATATTGCCCATCGCTTAGCGCCTTATTATCCGATTTTGTATCAAGGGAAGTCGGGTTTAGTGGCGCATGAATGTATTTTAGATTTGCGGGGTTTGAAAAAATCAGCCGGGATTGAGGTGGATGATATTGCCAAGCGGTTAATGGATTATGGGTTCCATGCGCCAACGGTTTCTTGGCCCGTAGCGGGGACAATGATGGTGGAACCGACGGAAAGTGAGTCGAAGGAGGAGTTGGATCGGTTCTGTGATGCGATGATTGGGATTCGCCAAGAGGTTGAGGCGATTGAGTCAGGGGAGGTTGATCAGGAGAATAATCTGCTCAAAAATGCTCCTCATACGGCGGAGGTTTTAGTTGCAGGGGAATGGAATCGCCCCTATTCTCGCGAACAAGCCGCTTATCCCGCACCATGGACAAGGGAACACAAGTTTTGGGCGGCGGTAGGGCGGATTGACAATGCCTTTGGCGATCGCAATTTGGTTTGTTCTTGTGTGGGTATGGAGGAATATAACCAAAATTAAACCCATTTAGTGGGGTTTGCAGAAACCCTTGATAGGTAGGGTGGGCATTGCCCACCAGCTTTTTCAGTGCCGTTCAAGTTAACATCATTGAAGCTAAAACTCTGAGTGCGAAAGGATGATGGGCTAAAGCCCTGACTACGAACTACGAACGATCACGCTTTGAACGGATCACTTGGCTAATCTGCCACATCACAAACCCTGCACTGGTACTGAGTTCTAATCTGAAGTTCCCCCCGTCCAGATGTACTACAGGGGACTGAACCATTACTGCGTAAGCATTTTAGCAATTTAGCCCCCTTCATTCGTACCCATGTATATTTAAGATTTTCTTAATAGTCTTGGGAGAAAATCTGTGAGACAATTGTAGTCATGTACATAGAACGTGTTCCTAACAGAAATTCTCCCCCATCCGTATTACGCAAGCGAGTCTTACCGCGAAGGAAAGAAAGTGCGGAAACGTACCCTAGCGAACCTGTCTAAATTGCCGGATGAAGCGGTAGATGGTTTAAAGATTCTCCTCAAGGGAGGCAAAGCCATTGAAGATATAGAGGAGGCGTTTAACATAGTCCGTTCTCGCCCTCACGGTCACGTCGCTGCGGTGCTAGGAACAATAAAAAAAATCGGATTAGACTCGATTATCAGCGGTGAAAACACCCGCCAGAGGCGATTGGTTCTATCGATGATAGCGGCAAGGATTATTGCCCCCAAGTCGAAACTAGCCACATCGCGGCAAAGATGCCCCCTAAGGGGTGAAGCTGAAATTGGACTGAAAGTGGGTGAAGTAATCAATAAGTATGGTGTAGCTAAACATTTCAAAATCCAGATAAGTCCCGATAGATTCTCTTACCAAAGAAACCGAGAAAGTATCAATGAAGAAGCGATATTGGATGGGTTATATGTGGTGAGAAGTTCCGTACCCGAAGAAACGTTGACAGCTCTTATAAACTGTCAAAGCCTATAAGAGTTTATCCAAAGTTGAGCAAGCCTTCCGCAGCTATAAAACCATTGATTTAAAGGTGCGTCCTATTTATCATCGTAACAGTGATAGAGTGAAAGCCCATGTTTTCTTATGTATGTTGGCGTACTATGTAGAATGGCACATGCGCCGATGCCTAGCTCCGCTTCTTTTCGATGAAGATGATTGGGAAGATGCTCTTGGGTTACGCAAAGGAGTTGTTACTCATTCGACGAAGAGCGATTCAGCTTCTTCTAAAGCCCAAAAGAAACGGACAGCCGATAACTTACCCGTGCATAGCTTTCAAACCCTGTTGGCTGATGAGAGGCACGATTGTTAACAATCGAATTCAGTCTAAAATCCCAGGTGTGAATTTCGACTTTGATAAGGTAACAGAACCGACTCCGGTACAAATGTTGGCTTTAGATTTGTTGGGCGTCAGCCTGATATGTACCCAGTAACGCCAAGAGCCAAATCGCCCTAAGCCAAGATATGCATACAGTGCAGCGATTTGTCAAAGGGGAACTTCAGATTCAAAGATATAACTTTCCCTCCCCCAGCTCGCGAGACGTTGCATGCAACGTCTCTACATTGCTTCCCCAGCTTCCCTTAGTGAACCTCAACAAAAACGCCGCTACGAGCAAACTCCTCTTCTTCGGGAGTAAAGTAAGGGGCGTTATCTTCCAGGGTTGGGTCGAAGCTGTAAGACTCTTGCAGGAAGTTTCCTTCTAAAACGGCGTTTTCTACCTCCTTGATGTAGGTGTCAGCAAGCTTACACAACTCTTGGATACCCTGTTCGTCGCCTCTGTCCAAAAACTTTTGCAATCCCAGATGAAATCCCGACAGGCGGGCGGTGGGTTTGAGCATACTGTAGATATAGTAGATGCGATCGGTGGTGATACTGATGTGACGCAGGGCGCGGGCGCGGGTCAACTCAGCATCCAAGCTGGGCCAATAGCGGTTGGTGTAGAAGGCTTTGTCATCCCGTTGATACCACTCTTCTGAGCGGGCGATGGAAGAATTGACGGTGTTGTGCAACTTCCAGAAAAACAGGCGCATCGATGGTCCATCGGTTACCGTAGCCAGCTTGTTGTCGAAGGACATACTAAACTGGGTTGCATGGAGTTTCTGTCCCAACAATAGGTACTCCATGGGGTACATATCCACTTCCTTGTTTTGTACCACATAAGCATTCAAGTGATGGCGACAGTAGGGGCAAGGGTACATCGTGGCGAACAGTTTGATGAAATCCTTGAAAACCCTGATCAGCTTTTGCTGGACTTCCGGAGATTTGGTGCAGACGATTTCGGCAGACGTGTGGAAGAAACGCCAAACCCCTGGTCCGATGTAGTAGGGGAAACTGACTCGCATTTGGGCATCCCGAACATAGCTGCGGTTGAGCCATAAATCAATGAATGCCACATACTGGGAGAGGGCACCACATTCGCGACCAAACTCCAGACGCTCCCGGCGCTTCTGCACACCGTTGAGGTAGTGGTGACTCAGCCGCCAAGCCTGCAAAATTGCCAGTTTTTGCTGGGGCGTGCAGTTGGGGAATTCTTCGCAAACGTCGCTACCATAGCGATCAAACTCTCCGACGGCTTTAGTCTCTTCATACAACTGATCCAAGGCGGCTTCGTCGGGATTGGTGTTTCTTTCAATATCATCAGCCGTGCAAACACTAAACGCTGCCAGAAGTTTCGGCATGAAATCTTCGTACCAGTAAGCCACGGGCATCATCGCGCCGTCGATTTCTTCGCGATCATCTTCGAGAATCACCCGGTTCCATTGCTTTAAATAAGCCTTGGGATCTTCCCCATTAGTTTTTGGCGACGGGGGCGTCAGTTCTGCGTTAAGTTCCAGTTGGCGCAACCGATTCAGTTCATTGATTGCCAGCACTCCTTCTACCAGATCTCCGATGTGGATCTGCTTTTTCTTCATGGTGATGGCGAATTCCACCCCAGCGGCGAATTTCTCGCGAACTGTGGCAGATTTGCTGCGGGTTTCATGCATCCGCTGCGCCTCCGCTAGCATTTCTGGGCTTTTTTCAATGTTCTGCCAGTTTTTGATCCGACACAGCAGGCGGGCATATTCGGCTTCGATGGAATTAATCACTTCATCAAGCAAGGGATAGCAAGCGTCTTCGACGATGCCCAAGCCTTTGTAGAAGGTGATAGCAACGCGCACAAACTGGGTGAAATCAGAAATTCGGTAGGGTAAATCCCTCACCCGTAAATGGGTTTCGTGGTTCGCCGAAAAACTTTCGCGGAAGCAGCGATAGGCAGCGCCCTGAATTAATCGAAACAGACCAATTTGCATTTGTAGGCGAGAAGTGCCACGCTTTCTACCGCAGTCGTCCTTAACTTGTTGGGTGAGGATGTCTTGAAGCTGTGTTACCTCTGATGCTATGTCGCTAGCGGGTGTTTGCACAGATGCGGTTGCAGCAACAGCAGAATCCTGATCGCCCGTTGAGGATTCACTTTCTTCAAGAACAGGCTGGCAAAATTCGTCAACGTCGATGAAAGCGTTGCCGTCGCGATCGCCTTCGGTTACGATAACGAAGGAATCCTTATAGCCTGTTGACGATTCGTTTTCTTCGGGAACGAGTTGGCAAAATTCTTCAAAGTTAATGAAAGCGTCGCCGTCGCGATCAACTTCTTTGATCATCTCTTGCAGTTCCTCGTCCGTCAGCCCGAACTTACTCATAACGTTTTTCAGTTCGTTGGCGCAAATATGCCCCGAACCGTCCTCGTCGAAAACGCTAAAGGCAAGTCTCAGCCGACTTTCGCGATCGCCCTGTTGGGACACCATGAGAGCTTTAAACTCTTCAAAGTCAATGGCACCGGAACCGTCTACGTCCACATCTTTAATCATGTCGTGCAGTTGCGCGTCGGTGGGATTTTGACCCAGCGATCGCATGACGACACCCAACTCGTCGGCAGAAATTTCGCCACTGCCATCTTCATCGAAAACTCTGAAAGCTTGCCAAAGTCTTTCCACCTCGGCTTCGTTCATTGTCTTTGGGTTTTGTTTATTCATTTTTGCCAATTTTAAAGCAAGTTCTCAAACTTCATTCCAGTTTCCCTCTACAGAACTATAAAACGGGTCATCCGTCAAGTTGACTCAGAAAAGTTTGCTGCGTTGTCCGAATTTAGGGAAGAAAACAAATGATGCCAATCGGGAGAACTTGTTTCGGCTTCTTTCACTTCAAAGGTGACATTACAAGCTTGGGATTGTTCTAGCGCCTGAAGGCAAAGTTCAGCAATATCCTCTCGACTGACTTTACCTCGGATATTATCGCCTTGCTCAAAGGCTAAACCTTTACCGCCTGGCTCTTCGGTTAAAGCACAGGGACGGATAATCGTATAAGGAATACCACTTTGACGTACCGCATCCTCTCCTCGTAGCTTCCAGGTGAGAATTCCCCCTAATTGGTCATTCATTCGCACGGCTGGAGGTTCTTCTTCTAAGTTAATTCCGGGACGCCCTGGACGGGTGACGCCGGCAGAACTAATCATAATAAATTGGGGTAAAGTCGCACCCTTGTATGCTTTGATTGTTTCCACTTTTAAGGAAAATGTTCCTGGCTCAAAGTTGGGGTTCAGTGCGCCGTCATACTCAAACTTACTCAGCATCAGTTGCAGGGCGTAAATATGGCTCGGATCAAAGGGTTCAGCATTCTGGAGAGTTTTGGCACGAAATACCGGAATCAGCGCCTCAAAGGGAACGCAAACATCAATCCAGGTATCTTTTTCAGTATCAAACGAATAGCAATAGGAAATCCCATCCCACCTTGATTCTGTTCGCAGAATAAACTTATAACGTTGTCCATCTCCTTTGACTCGCAGTTCCATCCCCTCATATCCGGCTAAATTTAAGGGTGGATCAAAATTGCGGGTGCGAACGGAAACAAAACCACCCGAGTTTGCTGTAGATACAGTTCCGCTGAATAATGCAGCATTATCAATCAGCCGAATTGAGCTTTCACTCACACCGCCCATCACTACATCATCCACAGCCCCCCAGGTTTCTTTTACGTCATCTGATGGATTTTTGAAATCAAAAATGAGTTGTTTTCCGGGTTCTAAATGGTTAGCGGCGACTTGGACTAAATTCTTAATCCCTTGATACTCTACAATTTCGGGACTATCTACAACTTCTGGCATATAAAATTTGATGCCTTGATAATATTT
The DNA here is from genome assembly GCF_040219735.1 of Coleofasciculus sp. G1-WW12-02. Lineage (NCBI taxonomy): Bacteria > Bacillati > Cyanobacteriota > Cyanophyceae > Coleofasciculales > Coleofasciculaceae > Coleofasciculus > Coleofasciculus sp. G1-WW12-02. Next base: position 17,588 of record NZ_JAVJRX010000051.1, read on the forward strand.
TTCCCGGTTTGGTGTATCTCCTTCTACAGGTTGCACCCGAACACCTGTGCAGCATAAGACGGCGGAGATACCCTCCATCATGGCAGGGGTTAAGGTTTCTGGGAGAGTGATATCGGCTTCAAACAGTTCCACCTCATCTGGGAGCATTTCCCGCCCTCGCTGAGTATCTCTGACTAAAGCGCGTACCGGATAATTCCGTTCCATCAGACGCCGCACGACTCGCTTCCCGACGCCACCCGTTGCACCGGCTACTAGTATCTTGCCCAATCGTTTTTCTCCACTCTGATTTGGTTTGTGATGTTTTGTGTTACCTGAAAATAAACGTTTTAAACAGCTAATAAAAGGGATAACCTCAAAGTAAGCTAGGGTTTCGATAAATCTACCAACATCCCATTGGGAGCGATTGTTCGGAGTCATCATCCCCTCCTATTTTCTTGCTTAGATTTACCCATTGTTATCAATAATTTTAGGACTCATCGTTTATTGTACTCACTTCTCTCCCAGCCAGCCATATCGTTCACTGTGCCGTGACGGATACTTGGCGTTGAGTTCCTCGAAATAATCATCGGTCACGGTATCAGTTCCAGAGTTGACAATCATGTATTTTCCGGTAGTTTAGTATAAAATGCTTGAATCGGGACTTGTGCGCCCTGAGCTGCATCCAGTGGGAGAAGCCCCCGCTCTAAATTTTGATGAGAGTGGAGGGGAACGTCACCTAAATAACCTTTAATACCCTGAATAGGCTTAGCTGTGAGTTCTAAGAATTTACCAGAAACAACCGCCTACGTTCGGATTACCCAGCACTCTTGGCAACAGGGCAAAATCGAGGGAGAAGTTCATGCGGCTGCTTATGAGTGGCAGTTTCAATGGCGTTTCCGTCAAGGTCAGTTAGTCGTCAGACCTGCTTTGGGGCGTGCTTTAATTCAAGAACCACTGGGTCGATTTTTAGAGCGTTGCGATTACCAGTTAGAACCAGGAGGAGATTACGCTTTTACCATTCGAGCAGAACTATAAGAGTTTAGAGTTTACAGACGTAGCGCTCGATGAGCAAAATAGCAACAATATCATCAATCGGTCGAGGCGGCTGACGCATTCCCTGGGGAACTAGCCGTTGGAGTCCCTTGGGGGGATACATTTGCCAGTAGCGATCGCGGGCTTCTAATGTACTATAGCGTTCATCGACTAAGACAATGGGAACAGTAGCAGAAATGACTTCACGAATTTTCCCTTGCCATTGCTTAGAGGTTGTTTGGTTCCCCATGACAATGGTTTCAATGGTAAACTGCTGACATAATTGTTTAAGGGTTGCAATCGCCTGCTCAGATGGCACAACCTGATGATAAGAAAGGTGTTGGTCTTTCCCTTTCACGGCTAAACCACATTTATCCCGCCCCGGATCAAACCCTAAAATCATAGTTCAAAATATGTATATTCTATTATTTTAACTGTGCTACGCCAGTAGGGTAAAGCTGTTCAAGTGAAGCACGAGCCTCAGCATGGGTAGGGATTCTTCATTCTGCTTCAGTTCCTTCGCTTCGCTCAGGACTCAGAATGACAAGAATTGCGTACTTTTACCTGAGTTTGATATAAGAAAATGTATCCAGCATCTTTTTAGCCTGGTTTTTTCTCAGATTTATTTGCTAAATTTTGCAATTTCGCCAGCCCCTGTGTCAGAGTTTGAGAAAGATTTGAAAAGGAATTGTCAATCTGAAGAGCAGCTTCTTGCATCTGAGTTGCTGCCGTTTCGACACCATAAGAACTCTTGGAAAAGTTACTTTTCAGTTCTTCAGACAACTCTGAGATATCTTTGGCTAAATCTTCAATGAGTTGACTGGTATCTAGCTCAGGTATATTTAAACCACGGGATTGAAGCGTTTCTAGTACAGCATCGACGCTAGTTTTAATGACTTGAGTCTGGTCAGAATTTTGTACTTCGCGTTTCTGCATTGCTGTAGCAACTTCAGTTACAAAGCTCTGTAACCCCTCTTGTGCAGTTTCAGGATTGTTGATGAATTCTTCTACTGAAACCCCTAAGAGATTAGCCAAAAGAGTAGAAGCGGGTTGAGCTGAATCAGCAGTTTGTTCAGAGTTTGTAGAGCTATGTTTACTATTTTGTATAGTGATTCCTACGATATTGGAGAACAGACTGGAAACTTGGTTTATAACCTGAGCTACTTCCTGCTGCATATAAGGTTCAGCGTCTTTGGCTGAAATTTCGTAAGGAGCCAGTGCTTTCAGATCAACTTGCCTCTCAATCCCTGCAAGTTGATGGATCTTGAAATTGCCACTAGGTAGATGTTGATTATCAGGGATGAGAAAATATAGCTGTCTATTGGAGCTACACCAAAGGGAGTGCTGATTTGAAGTTTTCATCACATTTTTGAGTTTTTGATGATGTAATTATGTGGATTTCTATTCCTTGCTCTGAGTATTGAATAGATCAAGATAGAAGTGATCAAGAAAGCTATTTACCCAAAAGGGATAGTCTAAGACTACACGTCCACCAGAACTCTCGTAATTGTCATAATGCTTCCAGTCAATAGCCTCCAGGCAGGTATGATTTAAATAATCTACACTATCCATTTCGGCTGCTAGGCGAGAAACGAGGGCGGAGGTTAATTCCATTCCTCGCCAAGGATGAAATGCAAATAGATCAGGTTTGTCAACTGATTCACAAAGCGGTGCAGTACGGTAATTTGGCAATCCCTCATTCCAGAGTTTTCTGATCAGCTTTAAATCATCAATCAAGAAATATGAATCACGGAAGAAAACTAAGTGAGCGTTTAGGGGTTGATATAACCCTTTCGCCGTAAATGCTTTCATGGTCATAGGCTTTATGCACTCAGCTATGGTCAGGATAATTTCTGTAACCTTGTCAAGGTTTTCTTCAACACACTGATTAACTTGCTGAACTTGAGGAGTCTCTTCATGTTCAATTAAAGCAATAAACGGACCACTATCGGCTAAACTAAATGCAGCATCACCCTCAATTTCCCTGCAGCGTCCCACATTTTCGTTAAACTCATTACCCCAAGCTTCTACCCAGAGAGGTACAAAACCTTTCTGCGGAGTCATGCCCTTAAATCTAAAACAAGGAAGAGCCGATCGAATGGAAAAATGCAAATCAGCTTTGTCATAATTTGCCAATGCGGTTTCTACCTGTCTACAGGACATCAATTCTTGGGATTGGAAAATTTTTCTTGATAAATTGCTGTCTCTGACAGTAAGCCCTTTCCAGCTTGCTTCTTCAATACCCCTGCTCTCAAAAATTTGCATAAGGTTTGTTAGCTGGACTCTAGCAGGAACTTCATCGTCCATCCAGAGCCGTGTGACAAGTTCTATGCTCATATTAGAATCTTTTTAGTTTTCATCAGTTGTTGTCAAAATTCTCTATAAATGCCTATACCTCCTCAGAATTAGTATACATTCTACAGACAAATATTGCTATTGGAAAACACTATTACTCTAGTTTAAAACACTCTATTCTGCCGTACTTGTAGTTGTTCGGACATGGACTGGTTTGCCATTAATCAAATAGGGTTCCCCGTTCAGATACAAGAGCCGATTTCTTATTGTGAAGCCAGGGGTTCGGATCTCTTCTGCAACGACAATTTCATATCTAACTACCTGTTCTCGCCCCAAGGTATTACCGGAGTACTCTAACTGCTCCAAACCATGTAAAATCTCAGTTCCTTTCGATTCAAAAATTACATATTTCCCCTGCCTAGTTACACCTACGACATCAGCTGATAGTTCAGTACCTGGTCGAGCATTTGGATTAATAAATTCATCGGCTGCTTGACCCATGTATACCTTTTCGACATTGTTCATCCCAGCCGCTCGTTCTGCAGCATAAGCTTCTCTTGCTGCATGTTCAGCTACTGTTGCTTCAGGCTCACCGACAATTTTTGAAACGTTGCTTATCTTCTTGCGATTAAGTCTGAATGTACCATCGTTACGTTCAGAGACTAGTCTGGATACTTCTTCGGGAGGTAGTTCGGTTGTTTTTGAAGGCGCATCTTGTTGCTGGTCGGGTGTGTCTTGCTGTTCTGCTGAATCTCCTTGTCTGGACGCGCGGGTTGACTCAGGAGTATCATCCCCTGGTTGACGAGGTGTAGATTCGGGAGCATCCCCTGGTTGACGAGGTGTAGATTCGGGAGCATCCCCTGGTTGACGAGGTGTAGATTCGGGAGCATCTCCAGAACGACGACCTGCAATTTTGCCTCCAATCCAAGTTAGAAGTCCAGCAAATAGCATATTGGCAAGCAAACCTTGATCCCATGGTCTGCCTTGAGATACGTTGTCTAAGACTGTTACAACCCCTGCGACAACAGATGCGCCACCAACAAAGAGTCCAAGCGTAGCACCTGCACTCAAGCCCATTCCAGCAGCCACACCGCCAAGAAATACGAAGGCAGCAGCACCAACAGCACCGCCAAAAGCTCCCCAAATCATATTTCTCAAAGCACCGTCAAAAACTGCCCAACCTCGTTTTCCTTCAGAATAATTCCCGACGACAGTAGCGGCTAATGCTCCCACAGCTCCTGCGATTGCTCCTGCTGCTACCAGAACTACAGCACCTGTTCCAAACGTTGCGATTATGAGCGCACCCACTAGTAATCCAACGACTAAACCCGCCCAAAAGCCTGGACTACTGACCATTTCCACAAGGTCATTCCACTGGTTTTCAATCCAGGAGTTTTGTGCTCTTTCCTCAGCTCTCTGTTGCGCTTCCTCCGTCCGACCTGGAAGGCTTTGTCTCGGCTCGCTTGCTTGCTCTTTGACAGATGTAACTTGCTCGTCAAGTCCCCCTGTATACTGCTCCAGTCCCGCTCCAAATCCGGTATCAAGCTGACTAATCTGCTCATCCAAGCTCGATGCAACTTCACTCACCATACTGCTTTCAGCATCACTAGCTTGGCTAACTGTAGTGCCAAGCTGATCAGAAATAGATGTGATTTGTTGGCTAACCTGCCCTTGAGCTTGTCCTAGGAAGGTTTGAATTTGACCAGCAGCATGACTAGAAACAGAACCAATGGCAGTCAGAACCTGATTACCTGCTTCAACCAAAGCACTATCTGCCTGCTGAAGAGCACCATCAGCAGTTGACATCAGATTGTTATAAGCACCATCTACCTGACCCACAATTTCTGTAGTTGCTTCAGAAGCCAATTCTGGATCAATGTCAATTTCAGTCACTTGCTGGTTGAATTGAGTCAGATGCTCATCACCAGAAGCGATCGCTTGCTGTCCCTGCTCTTGGAAAGTATTGATAGCTTGTTCGCCAGCAGCATAAAGTTCCTGACTCTTTTGTGCTACTTGAGATTGCAACTGGTTCTGGATAGTTTGTTCCAAAGAAACCAGTTGCTCAATTAACTGCCCCTGTAAATTACCTAGAGCTTGATTCCCTTGACCGACAGCCTGCTGAATCGCAGCAATAGTTTCCTGGTTGGATGTGTTCAACTGCTCGACAACTTGACCTTGCCCCTCACTCAATTGACTAGCAGCTTCCTGTCCTTGTTCTCTAAAGCTATTTGCTGTTTCTGGTCCGGTAGCACGCAACTCTCCCATTGCATCAGACATACCACTGGTAATCTTGTCAGCGGTATCTGAGGCAATCTCGTTGGCAGCCTGGGCTTTTGCTTGAGCGATTTCTGGAGTGCTGCCTCCTACCTGAGCCTTTTCCTGACCAATTGATCGAGCCTCTTGAGCCATCCCTTGCAAGCGAGACTGAACTTGCTCAGCCGAGTTATCGGCAGCTTCTAGCGATTGTTCGGCATAACTATCCCCAAGTTCTTGAGCCTGCTCTTGGCTAGAGGAAAAGGTTGTTTCCACCTCACATAAGGTGGCTGTATGCCCCTGTTGCAAGGTGGCTAAATGTGATGTTGCGTCGGTTTGGAGTTGCGCTTGGGCACTGCTAATAATTTGTCCAACCTGTTCGCGAGCATTAGCAAAAAGTGCCCCAATAGCGCTTCCTTGTTGATCACTTGCGGAGATGAGCGCCTCTTGTTGTTGTCGAACACTAGCGGCGATCGCGTCTGTTCCTTGTGTGAGTCGTTCGGTAAAGCGTTGCCGTGCAGCATTAGCCGCCGCAGCAACTTGCTCTAGGAATATCTGCGTCCCAGCAAAATTTGTGGAGGGTGTTTGAGTTCCTGTATTTGGTAATGAGTTGTTTTGAGCGATCGCCAATCCAGCGCCACCCTGTTGAGACTCAGAGACGCCCGACGCGATCGCACCCGGACTCGACTGTGTGGACATACCCGACTCTGGAGTCTTTGCAGCAGTAGATTGAGCGGAGGGAGCTGCTGGCTGTTTCTTTTGGGTCTCTACAGGAGTATTTCCTTCTGTCGTTGGAACTTCTCCATTTGGCGTCTTACGGTTCTCCACCAGACCTGTTGACGGTTCTACAGAGGCATCGCTTGTTGTTTGTGAACTTGATGTGGCTTCCTCTGTGGGGGTAGATTGCGGCGCAGTGGTACTGGAACCACCGTCAACGTCTCCAGGTTTACTCGATAGCTCAGTGGTCTGTTCTTCTGGTGTCTCCTTTCCCTCATTGCCTCTATTTTCCTTAAGGGTAGCCGCTTCTGTTGTTGATTCTTTTACCTCCGTGGCATCCCCCACAGTTTTGGGTGCGCTAGAGGATACTGAACCCCCCTCTGTTGCATCCTGCGCTTCCTGCTCAGAAACATCTCCCTCATCTGGAGCAATCTCTTCAAGTTCTGGAAATGCTGGAGTTTCTTTCTCTTCAGCCGAATCAGGCTCAGCCAGAATTACACTCAATCGCTGCCACTGCTCTGGCGGGATGCGATTTTGAAGCTTTGCCATAACTGCCTTGCGGGTGGCTGGCTCCAGACTCTTGAGCCGACGCTTCACCTGTCCAGAACTGTCTTCCGGGTCAGTTTGCAGGCTTTCCACGACTGCTGCAACTATAGATTCAACAGCTTCTGTCGATGCGGATGCGTCTGTTTGTGGATTAGATGTAAGCGGCTCTGCCTGTTCCGGCTGGCTGACATCGACCTTAGCCTGAACGACACCCTCACTCGGCTTTAATGAGATACCCCCATCTACATCTATATGATGTGTCTTATTGTGAGAAAGCTTCCTTTGCACTTGAGATAATCGTGTCCCTGGCGCCTTAACCGGAACATTAAGACCGTTGTAACCAAATTTAGAGACCTTCTCCAGTTGAGCTTGTAAGGAACGGATTTGAGGTTGCTGCTTTCCACTTTCCGCCTTTGACTGTCCAGGAGAAGATATATCTTCTCCCTCTACCTCTGTATTAGGTGACTCCTGATTTTGTGATACTTCTTCTGGGGACAGTTCCTCTTGTTGAACAGTCTCTTCCTGCTCTGAAGTTGCCTCAACCTCTGAATCTTGAGGGGAATTTTCCACCGGAGCCTTAACGGGAATATTGAGCCAGTTGGAACTTAAACGGGATACTCTTTCGCGTTGAGCTTGTAAATCCGGTATTTGGGATTGGTGCTGAACGTTTCCTGATTGCTCAACAGAAGTGACACCTTCGCCGTCTGTCTCTGTGTTAGGTCGCTCCTGACCCTGTGATGATGCTTCAGAGGACAATTCTTCCTCTTGCTCAACAGTCTCCTCTTTCTGACTCTCCGTTGTCTCAATGTCTAGTTCTGACTGCTGAGAGTTATTTTCTAAAGCTCCACTAGCAGACTGTTTCTGAACGGATTGGAGGGGTGGTGTTTCAGGTACATTGACTGGAACATTCAGACCGTTGTAGCCAACAAAGGCTGCTTTCTCTAGTTGCTGTTGGAGAAATGCCTTCTGTTCTTCGGGTGAGCGTTGTACGACTTTTTCCGGCGGATTGGGGACTTTGAAACGGCGTCGCTGCAACGGGTTGGACGTGGACGTCTTACTTAATGGTGAGAAGTTTTTTTTGCGGATGGGTTCTCGAAAAGACATTGCCAGAGGCTCCCCCAATCATTGCTGGTCTTTTCTGTGCCTCCCTATCCCGCCAATAGCGTTTGTGGGATGCTTTGAATAAAATATTCTCAATCATACCTCCAAGGAGTCAGATCACACTAGCTCCAGCTCACGAAACTTAACAAAGAGAGCAATAGCGCTTTACCCAACAGTGTAGCCCTTGTCAGGCTTGGTTTTCAGTCCCCCTTTCTAGATTGAACTCTGGTGCTGTTATATTTATTGGTCTGATCCCAACATCGGTAGAGATTCTTCATTCCGCTTCGCTCCATTCAGAATGACATACATAATTGGGGTCTGGGATTTTCATGAATATGACCAATGACAAATGACAAATTACATCGAATTTCGATACTTTTCCAACAATTCGGGAATATAATCATACCCATCTACCCCAATTAAGGGAAGAATTTTTGACCGCTGCTGCTGCAACAGATCTTGGAACACTTCTCCTCCCAATTGTCCTTGTAAAATAGTGAGTAATCCCACGGCTTTGCGCCAGTCTTCTGTGCCAATCTGCTCCAACAAATATCCGCCTAAGCTTCCTGTATAAATTGTTTTGCTCCAATTTTGTAACTGATAGTAGGCTTGCGCCAGATACGCTAAATTGAGTCCTTGTAAATACAAATCCCCAGAAAATTGCGCCGCTTGCCAACCTTGTTCTAAATAAGTAATCGCCTCTTGCGGTTGTTGCATAACCACATAAGCAATCCCCAAACTACATAAACAAAGGGCTTGACTTTGGCGATCGCCTAATCGTTCTAACAATTGCCGACCTTGTTGCAGGTAAGTAATGGCGCTTTCGTACACATCTGGATCAAGGGCTTGCTGTTGGGCTTGAAAGACCTCACTATAACCCAAATTCGCTAAGGCATTGGCTTCGCCTAACTTATCCCCCGCCTGCCGTGCTAAAATTAATCCCCGTTGGCTATAATTAATTGCCTCAGGATAATTTTTCTGTGCCACACAAATGCGGCTTAAGTGATTATAGTTAGCAATCTCACAAGGGCGATCGTTAGCTGAACGAGCAATCTCTAAGGCTCGCTCATGGAATTGTATGGCTCGATCATATCGACCTTGCGCCCGTTGGGAATAGCCCAATAACGTAAGAATTCGGGCTTTCTCTTGGGTTCCCTCGACGCGCCGCAAGGGTTCATTCAGGTAATCCATCGCATTCCGCAGATAATTACCACTCAAGGAGGCAAAAACACCGCCATAAAGCGGAAAATACTCCCGTTGGGCAAAGGTGCGGAGAATTTGCAGTGTCACCTGAAAACAGCTATCTATCAAGCGTTCTCGTTGGGGAACCGTTGCTTGATTTAAGGCAAGGGCAATTTGTGACCAGATTACCGCAAATACGATAAAGGTGGAAATCGAGAGTCTAGCTCCCATTTTGGAGTTATAGACTCGTTGATCAAACCAACTAACTAACCGACGCTGTAACCATTGGAGAACAACGGTGATTTCTACCCAAGCATCCAGTTCTAACGTTGGCTGTTGACGAATCCATTCATCAAGGGGTCGATTAGAGGCTAGGGCTTGGAACAAAGACTGGGGTAGAGGACGATTCACCTTTTTTGCCCAGAGTCCCCAAGGTCCGCGCTGTTGAGAGAGTTCTTCAAAACCCAAGGAACCCTGACTTTGCTCATAAATCCAGCTTACTAAATCGTTTTCCAAATTTCCCCAAGCGGCTAACCCCCCGGTAATTCCTTTGGCTAGCTGTTCAAGTTCCGTGGCGCGATCGCTCTCAGAACTAGCTGTTGCTTCCTGCTGAAGCGTTTTGGCTAATTGAGCCAATTGAGATAGATTGAGGACAGGTTCCCGATTTGGGTCGATCGCACGTACAAAAGCGGTCAAACGTTCGCTCTGATCAGCTTGGGTAATCCCTTGGGTGGCGGTTGCGATCGCCACAGACACCTGATTCTGCTGCTGTACCCGTTCCCATTCACTACTAATCATATTTAGCGCCCTCTGCGCCCGCACCGCTTTGGCTTGTTTGATTTCGCTAACCGGATTCTCGATTTGTTCCTGAGTGCTGCTGTGGCGTTCATCCAGACAGCGTTCAAAGATTTCTCCGGTTCCACTGCTGACACCTGACACCAGCTTCTGGTAAACCTGTTGCTTGGAGCGGATTTTTCCTTTCAGCGTCGCGGCGACAATTTCATCAATCAGTTGGAAACAGCGATCGCGTAATGGTATAGAGTTTGTCATAAAAGGAAGCAGAAGGCAGAGGGCTTGTATGCAGAGGGCACAACGCCCAATACTGCACTTGATTTATGGTATCTGCTTTTTCGCCTATTGTTAACGGGTGGGTATTTCAAGCATCCCCTAAGAACTCAAGATATGATCTAAGGGTATTAACGGGGTCCTGCTTCAATGGCAGAATTAGCAATTTCGACCATTATCGCTTCGGCTCGATTGACATCTGTACCCATCCCTTTTAAGGCAATTCGGTAATGGGTATTTTGCCACACCCATTCAATCACCGATGGTGTACAAATACTCTGGCATCGACTTGGTGTAAAGTATCCCCAGATATCGTTGGTGAGGGGAATTTTTTTAATGAATCCATCTTCGGGAGAATAGCTGGGATTCACTGGCGTGGCGCTAAAGGCTCCCACGGTACAATCAGCCATTCCATTGCAGTTTTGTTTCAAGCTTAAGGCAATACTATAGGTATTGGGTGACCTAAAGCTATTTACATAAATCCGCTGTTTAAACGCCGGCATTTGGCTGGGTAATAAAATTAAGGTATCGGTTTGTTGCTGGAGTTGGGGTAATACGGGGGTGAATATATTAGCTACGGGAGGTTGTTCTGGCGGTGTGTTGGGATTAGCGCGATCGCGATTGATTAATGTCCGCGCCATCTCACGGGGAATCCCATAGCTAGCCAGGGTGCTAGGAGTAAATGGAGTTTGGGTTGACGCGATCGCAAGCCATTGATTATTTTGATTGATCACAACCGTTTCTCCAGCAATATTGTCCCAAAACCACTGCGCGATCGCATAATTCTCAACAACTGTAATTTGAGTAACTTCTGGAGACAACTGAAAACCACTACCCTTTTCCCATAAATCCAGGAGTACGACTTTCCGAATCACTCCCGTATCATCCGCTACAGCAGGAGTCGGATTAGTAACCATTGTCAGCAAAGGATAACTAGCCAATAGAATCAGGCTGGCGATGTACCCAAGTCCAAAACTAACCTTCATAATTCCCTGTCATAAAAAGGTTTGTAGTTGCGCTGTCTTCGCCATAAACCTTCGCCGCACGTAGTACAGCCTTGTTTGTAGTATGCGCTTTAGCGCCGATCAAACTCACGCATCTACTAATATAGAACTATTCCTATCATAACTCCGTAAGGATTCAGGTCTGTGTTTGGCTCATCAATTAGCCTGGGTGTACGAGCCTTTCCAAAGTAATGTGGAAAAGGAAATTCAGTCACATCGGCGAGTGCGCCCAGGCTCTTTTCCCAAAATAGGTCTTGCCTGAGACAGT
>NZ_JAVJRX010000052.1:0-21448 GCF_040219735.1 Coleofasciculus sp. G1-WW12-02
ACTGTCTCAGGCAAGACCTATTTTGGGAAAAGAGCCTGGGCGCACTCGCCGATGTGACTGAATTTCCTTTTCCACATTACTTTGGAAAGGCTCGTACACCCAGGCTAATTGATGAGCCAAACACAGACCTGAATCCTTACGATTATTACTTATTAAATAAGAAAAATTATGAATAAGCAAGGATCGGGGCTTGTACCTACGAGTGACGGGCAAGATAAAGTTTTTTTTCATCAAGGGAAAATAGCCATCTTTCTCCCTTCTCTCCGGGGTGGTGGGGTGGAAAGAGCCATGTTGCTCTTAACAAAGGGTTTAGCCGAACGAGGCTTAAATATAGATTTAGTCTTAGCTCAAGCGGAAGGTCCTTATCTAGCTCAAGTACCACCAGAGTTAAATATAGTCAACCTTCAGGCTCCGCGAGTGCTTGCTAGCCTTCCTAACTTGATTCACTACTTACGGCAAGAACGCCCAACAGCACTCCTTTCTGCTATGGATCATGCCAATATAGTGGCTCTTTGGGCAAGGTATTTATCTGGAATATCTAAAAGATTGGTCGTAACCACACATAATACCCTGTCGCTTTCCATCAAGAATAGTTCTAACCGCACAAGTCAATTGATGCCCTTCTTAATACGCCACTTCTATCCGTGGGCTGATGAAATTGTTGCCGTATCGAAAGGAGTTGCGGATGACTTAACATTGACTACAGGCTTGCCTCGTGAAAAGATACAGGTAATTTATAACCCAGTCGTAACGCCAGACATGTTGAAGGAAGCCCAAACCCCTTTGGATCACCCTTGGTTTGCATCTGGAGAGCCTCCAGTCATTCTGGCAGTTGGGAGACTGACAAAGCAAAAAGATTTTCCCACTTTGATCAGAGCCTTTTCGCTGGTGCAACAGCAGTACAGAGCGCGGCTCATGATTTTGGGTGAAGGGGAAGAACGCCCAATATTAAGCCGATTGATCCAAGAGCTGGGCTTGGAGAATGGAGTCACTATGCCAGGGTTTGTGAGCAACCCTTATGCTTATATGTCTAGAGCAGCCGTATTTGTCCTGTCTTCAGCTTGGGAAGGGTTAGGTATAGTTTTAATTGAAGCCTTAGCTGTAGGAACTCCTGTAGTCTCTACGAATTGCAAAAGTGGACCATCAGAGATTTTAGATAATGGTAAGTATGGGCGATTAATACCAGTTGGGGATGTGGCGGAAATGGCAAGAGCAATTTTGTATACTTTACAGCATCAGCCACGAACTGAGATTTTAAAATGTAGAGCCATGGATTTTTCCCTAGAAAAGAGTTTGATTGAATACGTTAAGCTATTACATAATCCTACCTGACATGGGGAGCCGCCGCCAAACACTCTCGCACATCATTATTGCCTTCTTGCTAGTAAGTGGTATAAGCTTTTTTTGCTTAGCGATACCCGCTCAAGATAGCCAGATATCTCATCTATTGCCTGATGTTTTAGGTTGGGTAAGTTTGTTTAATGGATTAATTGTCATTGTTGGTATCAGTCTGACTGCTGATCAGGCGACTATCATCATTTTAACTGCATTTTTGCTTCGTGCAGCTTTAGCAATTGTGAATGCTTATGTTGTTCCATTACCCTATTCTCAGGCAGATGCAGCTACTTTTGAAGCGATAGGCTGGATGTGGTCCCAGGATGGATTAATAGCCAGCTTAGACAACTTTCAATCAGGCTCAGCTTTATATCCTTGGCTGATCAGCGTTTTATACGCCTTGACGTCTCGCAGCTCACTAATGATTCAGGGATTTAACGTTTTGTTTGGTTCCCTGATTGTCTGGAATGTTTATCTGATCGCCAAGTTACTTTGGGGCATGCGAGTAGCTGTCAGAGCTGCTTGGTTTACAGCCCTTATTCCCTCTCTTGCCCTTTACTCTGCCGTGACTCTCAGAGAAGTAGCAATTGTTTACCCCCTCACTCTCGCTATACTCTACCTTGCCTATTGGCATCGGAGCAAAAAGACTCTACATCTGGTGTTTTCCTTGATCTCACTAGGCGTCAGCATCAGTTTTCATACAGGTATTATCGTTGCATTAGTAACTTTAATGTTTATTTTTTTGCTCCGTTTGCTTTTCTCGGTAATTAATCAAAGAAATTTATTTTTATATACAGGAAGTTTATTACTCATTTCGTCTTTTGTCGGAATGGTTATCATCTCAGGTTGGGGCTTGCAAAAAATTGGAGGTTCTGTTGAAAACATTTCTTTGGAAAAAATAGCACAAGCCCAACAAGTGAGAGCCAGAGATCGGGCTGCCTATTTAGAAGATATGCCAATTAGCGATTCCATTGATCTAGTTTGGCAAACCCCATGGCGCGTAATATACTTCTTGTATACTCCCTTTGTCTGGATGATTCGTACAAGTGCTGATCTGGCAGCGCAGTTAGATGTGCTGTTATATATAGGTCTAACCATTTCGCTGTATCGTTCGCGTCGTTACATCATCGCTGATCCTGCGGCTCGGGCAATATTACTCATGCTTTTAGCCTTAATCATCATCTTTGCTCTCTCCACTTCAAACTATGGCACTGCACTGCGTCATCGAGCCAAATTTGCACCAATCGCGATGAGTCTCACCGCAGTTGCACCTTGGGAGCGTCGGTTGAGAGGTGTGCAGCGTGATTGAAAGACAGCTACAAATCGTGTTTCTAGTAACTAGCCTTGAGTACGGTGGCAGACAAACTCAGCTCGTTCGCATTGGAACTCAGCTAAAGACATTAGGTTGGAACATCACAGTTGTCTCAATGCGCCCTGCCCAAGCGTTTACTGAAGAGTTTACTTCTACAGGAATTCCGGTTATTTCTCTCGGTATGGGGCAAGGCATACCCGATCCTCGGGCTGTTTGGATGTTGGCAAAGCTATTACGCCAATGGCAGCCTCATATTCTCCACAGTCATTTGTTTCATGCCAATCTATTGGCAAGGGTAACGCGACTTCTTGTCAGGATTCGGGTACTGATTTCGACAGCCGGAAATATTAAAGAAGGAAGACGTTGGCGAGAGATGGCATATCGGTTGACTGACCCTTTGTGTGACCTGACGACTAACGTAAGTCAGGCAGCGACAGAACAGTATATACAAGTTGGTGCTGTTCCTGCTGACAAAATTTTCTGTGTCCCAAATAGTATAGATCCACAATGTTTTTTTCCCAATCCTGTTGCGCGAGAGCATCTCCGGCACGAATTAAATCTGGAAGGCAGGTTTGTTTGGCTAGCCATCGGTCGCTTTGAGCAGCAGAAGGATTATCCCACTCTACTTCAGGCTTTTGCTCAAGTTTTGGGGCAATTTCCAGAAACACTCTTACTAATTGTGGGTAAAGGTTCTTTAAAAAATGAAATAGAAGCCTTGACCGAAGAGTTAGGCTTGCGAGAAAATGGACGCCTTCTAGAGATACGCAACGATATACCAGATTTGATGAATGCAGCAGATGCCTATGTGATGTCCTCAGCTTGGGAGGGAATGCCAGGAGTCCTTTTAGAAGCATCCGCAGTCGGACTTCCAATCGTGGCAACTGACGTGGGTGGGAACCGAGAAGTGGTTTTGAATGAGCAAAGTGGCTTTCTGGTGCCATGCCAAAATCCTACAGCTTTAGCTAAGGCGATGCAGCGAGTAATAGAATTGCCTGAGGCTGAACGTCAACGGATGGGAAATGTCGGACGAACTCATGTGGTTACTAACTATAACCTCACGGCGGGAGTAAAGAAATGGGACAAATTATATCGAGAACTGCTTGAACCTAAACGTTGAAGGATAATATAAATGGCAGAATATCGGTTGATTTTTGTGGCAGTTGGTCCGTTTAAAACGGGGACAACGTGGATCTATGAATATTTAAAAATGCATGATAAGATTTGTGTGCCTAATAGAACTAAGGAAACTTTTTTCTTTGACAAGAAATATAGTAAAGGTATTGATTATTATTTTTCTTATTTTGATCAGGATAATACAAATAAAATCTTGGGTGAGATTGCTCCGAGCTACTTTCACTCACCGGAAGCACCATATCGCATTCATGACCTTAACCCTAACTGCAAAATTATTGTAACTCTTCGGGAACCAATAGACCGCCTCATTTCTTATTATCTACATATGTTACGACGTGGAGATATAGGCAAAGAAACTTCATTTAGAGACGTTCTCCAGCAAGGAACTATTTTAAATTCTTCTAGATATTATTATCATTTGTCTCGTTGGATTAGTTTATTTGGCGCAGCAAATGTAAAAATTTTATATTATGAATTACTGAGAGATAAACCAGACAAATTTGTTAAATATTTATGTCAAGCACTAGGCGTAAAAAACTTAGCAGTCCCGCCAAAACTATCTCGTAGAATTAATACGGCATTAGTACCAATAAACTATGATCTAATTAGAGTTTTATACAAAACAACTCGCTTATTAAGAAAACGGGAACTGCATGGTATAGTAAATTTTGCTAAAAGCCTAGGCTGGCATAATTTATTGTTTAATAAAAATTACAAACTTGATAGCATTCCACCCGAAGAATTAGAGTATGCTCTCACTTTAATTAGTGAAGACATCAAGATGTTAGAGGAATCGCTGGGATTAGATTTGTCCGTATGGCGCGAGGATTGGCATCGTAAAAACTTAACTATTTACTAGAAGATACCTGTGAAATTTTTACCAGAAAAACAGCGAATAAAATTCTCTAAAGACCTTGACCAAACGAGCGATTGCCTAGTCTAATTAATTTGCATCTAAAAATAAAATAATCTTTCAGTTAAATTTTTTATCGGAGCCTGTCAACCGTGAAAACCCCTAGATAGGCTAGTGGAGTAGGGAGATTATTTCCGGAATTTGACTGACGACTTCTGGTGTATCTATCAAATAGTATGAAGTTGATCAGGCGACTTTTTAATCTTAAAGCCATGTAACGTTCAATCACGAATTATAAATAAAAATGAAAACAATATTACTTTTTAGTGCTGAAGTGATACTTCTTGGCAGTACTGCTGTTCCAGCCCAAGCTACTATACTTAACGTGAGCCAGGGTGGACAGATTATTACTGCGCCCAGTTCAGTCTCCTACAATTTTCTTGGATATGAACATCCAAATTTCATGATCGGCTTCTCCGAAAAGCAAAACGTTAAGCTCTCTTGGGATCTCGCCATTGATGGTGGCTTCATCGCAGCAGGTCAGCTGGTGAGTAGCCACATGATCTTCCTGAATACGCCAGGTTCTCGGCGGTTAGCGTTATCGAATATTAACTGGACTTTTGACGGCACAATTCTGGGCGTAATGTCGGATGGTAACGGTTTATTAGAAGCAGCGAGTAATACTCTGTTGGGTGTTCCTCATACGTTCTATCCTGGTAGCTTCACGCAGCGGGGTTTAGAATGGAGCCGCCAAGAAAATTACTCTGGAGTTGGTTCTAATATGTTGACCGTATCAATGAAGACAACTGCACCGGGCGACTGGATTAGAGTCGTCACCCAAGCAAAGCCGATACCTGAACCGACATCTACTTTGGGTTTATTGACAATATCTTTTGAAGATAGCTTAGCGATGCCATTCACCTATCCATATTAGTAGGATATGTCGTGTGAAGTTCAAGCATCGCCCCAAAATTTTGCTGGTCGCTAACACGGGTTGGAATCTTTACAACTTCCGCTTACCCTTGGCTCGGTTTCTCCGTCTACAAGGAATCGAGGTTGTTTTTGTTTCTCCCCCAGATACCTACGTACACCGACTGCAAGCCGAAGGATTTCGCTGGATTCAGTTGCGCCTCATTCGGCGCAGTATCAATCCCCTCGTCGAACTCTTGACCATTGGTCATTTAACCCGTATTTACTGGCAAGAAAAGCCCTCTATTGCCCATCACTTTACGCTCAAATGTGTTCTCGCCGGAACGATCGCGGCTAAGCTGAGTGGTACAATAGGGGTGGTGAACGCGATAACGGGATTGGGCTACATTTTTAGTAGCAGTGAGTGGAAGGCTCGGCTGTTGAAACTCATCTTCATTATCGTCGGTAGATGGGTATTGACGGCTCGCAGGGCAATGGTTGTGTTTCAGAATCAGGATGATCGGCAAGTTTTCACCAACCTTAAGCTGACTAATCCCTACCGCGCCGTACTGATCAGAAGTTCGGGTATCGATTTGCAGCGCTTTTCACCGCCGCCTCATCCGCCAGATGTTCCGCTAACGCCAGTCGTCCTGCTTGCTGCCCGCCTGACTAGGGAGAAAGGTGTTATAGAATACGTTGAAGCTGCCCATATTCTCAAAGCTCGCGGAGTTAGGGCAACGTTTCAGATCGCGGGTGAGCCTGATCTGGGCAATCCCGCTTCAATTTCTAAGACAATTTTACAACGCTGGCAACAAGAAGGGATAGTTGATCTGCTCGGTCATTTGGAGAACATTGAACATTTCATTGCTCATTCAACCCTTGTCGTACTACCCTCCCACGGTGGGGAGGGTGTTCCTCGTATTTTATTAGAAGCGGCGGCGATGGAAAAACCCCTGGTAGCCACTGATGTCCCTGGCTGTCGAGAGGCTATTGACTCTGGTAAAAATGGCTTTTTGGTTCCGGTTAAGGATGCGGCGCGGTTGGCTGATGCGATTGAGATCCTCTTAAACGACGCCAATTTGTGCCAAGCCATGGGAGTCGCTGGGCGAGAAAAAGTCTTGCGAGAGTTTGATGATCGCAGCGTGATTCAAAAAACAGCCAACGTTTACAAAGCCATAGGTGTACCACTACTGCACGTTCAACAACAGGTTTGTTGAACAACCTAATGCCATGCCACCCTTACTCAAAATCTTCGATTTGGGTGAGGCAGACATTTAGGAATTGGTATTAAGAAGATGTTCAATACTGCTGTTGATACTATCATGTTTACGTGGCTTTTGGTTGTAGTATGACAAAATTGAATCATGTATGTTGGTATTTCTATAGCCATTTTTAAGGGCAAAACGCCTCAAAATCTTGAAATAGGGCTGACTCAATTTTTCCAAAGTGTATCAATCAAACCTTAGAAGAGGGTTGACAACTCAGAGCCGCTTTAGGATAAGCAATCCGCTGGTGATTGCACTGTTGCCAAACTTTGACAAAGACTTCCGCCGTAGTCAATAATTCCTCTTTTGTTAACCCAGAATCGACTAACTGGTTATCTTCCCATCGGGCTTTGAGGATTTTCTTCACCGTAATTAAAGCCGTATCCGGGGTAACATCCTTAAGCGATCGCAACGCCGCTTCACAAGCATCTGCCAGCATGACAATTCCCGTTTCCCGCGACTGGGGAATGGGTCCATCATAACGAAAGTCTACCTCGTTTACAGACTCCCCTGCCTCTTCCTGAATTCGTTGTTTGGCTTGAAAGTAAAAATAAGAAATCAGTAGTTTGCCTTGATGTTCGGGAATAAAATCGCGAATCGCTTTCGGTAACTGATGTTTGCGAGCCATAACCAGCCCTTCAGTGACGTGCTTTTTAATAATCGCGGCACTTTTCCAAGGGTCATTAATTTGATCATGCTTGTTGGGACCACCCATTTGATTTTCAATAAATCCCAACGGATCATGCATTTTACCAATATCATGATACAAAGTTCCCGCCCGCACCAGTTCCACGTTACAGTGAAGCTCACGGGCAGCCGCTTCAGCTAAGGAAGCAACAAACAACGTATGTTGAAATGTGCCTGGCGCTTCCGTAGCCAGCCGTTTAAGCAATGAACGGTTAGGATTGGACAACTCCGCTAAACGAATCGGTGTCACCAAATCAAACAACCGTTCTAGATAAGGAGATAGTCCCAAAGCCACAATACTCCAGGCTAACCCCGCTACCCCATATAGAGCCGCACCGGGTAGCACCGCGTACCAAATTGTGCCAGCACTGGCACTCATAATCAGATTCAGGAGCAGATTAACGCTGCCTTGGGTCAAGCCCACCACACCGCCTAAGAGCGCCAATTCCTCACGCGATCGCATCCGTCCCGCAATCAACGCTCCCACCAAACCTCCTGTGCCACCCGCGATTAAAAATTCCCAGCTCACCTCCATACTAAACGTCACCAACCCAGTCAACAGAATCACTAACGTCGCGCCCAAACTCGACCCATAGAAACTCCCCACTAACAACCCAATTGCGGGCAGGCTATTATATTGACCCCCCAATAGTGCCAGGACGGGTGTACTCCAACTCAACAGCAGAACCAAAATATGGTCACGTCGCCGCAGGGGGGGATGGACTTGACGTTCGACCAACCAAAAAATACCCACCGCCCCGGTGACTAAACCGCCAAATCCAATCAGCCCTATCCAATTAATTTCGCGACGACTCAAGCCATAGTGATCCAGCAGAACAAAATCCGCCTGGGTGATTGCCTCCCCCTCTGCGACAATCACTTCTCCCTCAACAGCCGTAACCATCACAGGTTCCACAGCCAGAGCGGCTTGTTCTGCCCTGCGTTTAGTTTGTTCTTTGTCTTCAATTAAATTGGGCTTTAAGTTATAGGTGAGGAGTTTAATGGCTAAGGGTTGTGCCTCAGCCGGAATCAGCGTACTCACCTGCACCGTTACCGCATCTTCTAATAGATCCGAGGGGAGTCCCGGCGGAATCCCTTGAGTCAGAATATTCAGAGTTGCGCCCTTAATTCCCTGTCGCGTTTCCTGCCAAGCGGAATCAGACAAGTCGAGTAGGGATAAATCGTAGGCAGGAGTTGATTCACTCGTCACACTGGATGAAACCTGAGCCAATGCCTGTTGGTAACCCTGACGGGCAAGGTTTATTGTCTCAATCAGCTCAGAGAATGCTTGTGCAGACACTATTTGACGGTAACTTTGCAATTCGCTCACCGCTTGGGTAAACGCCCGCGTCAACGGTTTTTTCTCTCGGTTAGGGATGACTACTCCCGGAGCAAAGGGATTGATCGGAGCATTGTCTTCGGCGAAAGCGACAATCGCTTGCCATTCCCATTCTTTACTCTGGCGTAGATACTGCTGGGTGGTGGCGGACAGCACGGAGGTTGGCACAAAGGGAAACGAACCGCTGACTTGTCGCCATTCGTCCATTTTTTCCAGGGATTGCTGGAGGTTTTGACTAATCTCTTGGGTCAGAGATTGATCAATCATTAAAACTGGGAACGAACCCGTGCGAGCGGCTTTGCGTTTTTCTTCTGTGGTTTTTGTGTCCTCAACACTAGCGTCAAAGGGAGCGGGGATAGTGTAGGGCGCCTCTCTACCCACATCGAGGGTTGGTTGATTGTAGAAGCGGTTTCCCATCACGCTGGTGAGGGAAACGACTGCCAATACCACCATGACAGGTGAACGTCCTTGACGCTTTCCTGAGTGCCGTGGATTGCCTTTTTGACCCGAGCTAGGACGGTTTTGTTTTGACCAATGACCTGGCTTTTTTTGATCGGATGAAAGATCAGCATCAGACCCTCCGAATGGAAGGATAGTGCAAAATTGCTCAGATTTTTGCCGCAGGTGGTTTAGCTGTTGCGTCAACGAGTGGAGCGTTTTCATAGCAGAGGAGTTGCCTTTTTTGCTTATTCGGCGAGAAGCCTCACACTTAACTCAATAAGAGTGAGTGTGTTAGCGGAGTGGGGCTTATATCCCGATGAATCCCCAGTAATGCCCTCTCAAGTGGCATTGCATCCTTTTGGATTGGGTATTCAACAGCCAATTTTATTCCCAGGTTTTGTGTTTTCAACACTTCTCTTCTCACATAGCGCCTGATGTTTAAGTAAGAACCGCTTCAGAGTTCACAACGGGGTATTTATGGACTGTAATGTCTTAGTTTAGCTTTTTTTAGCTTACAAAACATGGTTGACCCACCCCTACCTTAATAAACGACGTTGGATAACACCTGGTGCAGCGACGGCTGCTTGTTTGTACCGACCCTTGATTTTGTTTTGATCGTAAACCCCCAGCCAAACGGCAAAGAATTGATCGGTTAATTGTCGCCTGTTTTCGAGTGCCGGAATTTTTAGTGCAGCAACTCGCCAGCTTACTGGAATACCATTGATACCTTGATAAACACCCGCTAATGCCCCTGTCAGAGCCGCCGTAATCGGGTTATGGTAACCGCTACGAACGGCACGGAGAACACAGAGGCGAAAATCCTCTGGGGTATAGAGGAAACAGTAAAAGGCTAAAGCGATCGCCATATCTGAGGCATCCCCCCTATTGCCTAAATTTGCTGGCTCCCGTCGCACCTTCGCCGTGGTGGTTTCTAAATCTGCACCGGCTTCGATCAGGGTTTGGACTTGTTGTAATCCGTAGGCTAAGACCGTTGGTTGTGTTCCCAAGCCTCTGAGGATATGGGGAATTAGGGTGGTTGGGTTGATTGTTTCGGTGAGCATAACAGCCATCGCCATCGCGATTGCCAACACCCCAGCCGAGGCGTTGGGTTCGACTTGCCAAATTGCCGCCGCCTGAATTATAGTTTGCCGTAACCATTCTGGATTCTCGTGAAAAAAAAGCGCCATTTGCAGGGAAAGCACAGCGGCTTCGCTACTTTGTGCTTTCCCTTTCAATTCTAGGAGTGAGGGTTGGGTTTGGCGACAATGAATGATCCAATCGTCTATATCCAGCCTGCCTGTGTCAATTAGACTCTCAATTCCACAGGTGGAAATTTTACTCCAATCTGAAAGTTGGGGAATATAGAGGTGGGAGTGAGTGGGTTTGGGTTGGCTTTTGGCTAACTGTAGAGATTTCCAACCAACTGGACTACCGAGTTCTTGATCAGGCTGATGGCTGACAAGCTCACCGATCAAGCTACCCAGTAATGCTCCTTGAAATCGGCTGATCAGAGAATGCTGCATTAATTTGCTCTTGCCACGGTTTTCAGGGTATGGACGAGAGCTAAGAGTCCCAAGCGATAACTTTCGGCGCCAAAACCGCTGATTTGACCCACAGCTATGGGGGCGATGAATGAGTGATGTCGAAAGGGTTCGCGCTGATAGATATTACTCAGATGCACTTCCACTACTGGCAGGGCTACAGCCGCTAAGGCATCGCGCAGGGCTACACTGGTATGAGTATAAGCACCCGCATTAATTAAAATCCCATGATGCTGCGTTCTCGCTGCCTGTATGGCATCAACTAAAACGCCCTCATGGTTGGACTGTAACGTCACAACTTGACAGGATAAGGACTTGCCTTCCTGCTGCAAGAGTTGGTCGATTTCCGCCAACGTCACAGATCCATAAATACCAGGCTCTCGGAGTCCTAGGAGATTCAAGTTTGGACCATGCAGGACGAGAATACTCAAAGAACTCCGAACTTCGTTCGGCACGTCTCCAAATTACCGGGAACGACGGCGTGGATTGTGAACTGGAATGGGAATTGGTTCGGGTTCTGGCTGAGGTTCAGGACCCAAAAGGGTTTCAACCAGCTTACGTGCCCATTCTTTCAGTTTTTCCAACACCTTATCTATATAATCCATTAAACTGAATGCTCCTGTGAGACAACTTAATAGCTTTTTGAGAGTCTTAACAACAGGACGAGTGTTAGAGCTCTTTCTCCGCAAGACTTTGGGGACTATTGGATGCCAAACGTGGAAACCCTGCCCAAGTCAAGTTAAGACTATGACGCCGATATTAAACTGAGCAGTTTTCCTTTTGGGATACACCGTTAAATAAGACTTATGCCTGTCTAGGTATGGTTTTACACAACTAGGCTTGCCGCTTACTTCCTGCTTCACTCTGGTGGTGACGGCACTTAACCAGTCCACAGGCTTAAAGTTGGATGTAACTCACCCTTTGAATCTTTACAACCCATCTGTTGCATTTCTTAACTTTAAGCATAACACGACAGACCAAAGGCGAGCTATCCCCCAAAAGGAATCTGGAATCGATCCGGCGATCGCGACGGTTCCGTACTCCTCTACCTTTAGTTATAACTCAGGTTATACCTGAGCCGGATGGAATCGGCTCAGTAATCGGCGTCGCAGTTGGTCTAGGGCATAACAGGCACTCTGGTGACGAATCGAAGTCCGAGAGCGATCGCGACCAAAATTATATTTAAAACACTCCACTCTATCATCTGGCGTCGCCAGACCCATATAAACCAACCCCACTGGCTTAGATTCATTCCCGCCACCGGGTCCAGCAATGCCGGTAATACTCACACCCCAATCCGTCGCCAGCCGCGATCGCACACCCAATGCCATTTCCTGGGCGACTTGTTTGCTCACCGCTCCCCATTTATCCAGATCTGATGACGAAACGCCAAGTAAGGAGACTTTCACTTCATTGCTATAAGCAATTATCCCACCCTTAAAATACTCAGAACTTCCCGGAACGGCTGTCAACAGACTCCCTACCCCTCCCCCCGTGCAAGATTCCGCCACACTCACGGTTTGATTCGCTTCCCGTAAAAGCTGACCCACAACCGAGGCTAGAGTATCTGTGTCTGAACCAAAATAGTCAGTTCCAGCAATTTGCCGCAAATCCTTGACAACAGGTTCAATTAACTGTAGTGCTTCACCTTGAGATGGCGCACGGGCAGAAACCCGTAACCGGACTTCTCCCTGAGAAGCGTAGGGGGCGACGGTGGGGTTCGTTAAATGGAAAAACGGCGCCACTTTTTCGGCTAAAGCCGATTCCCCAATCCCCCAGAATCGTAAGGTTTGACTGTAGATAATTTGTTTCCCCCAGCCTTGACCTTTGAGATAAGGAACCGCCGTTTCTTGCCACATCCGCTGCATTTCACTGGGAACACCGGGAAAGGTGAGAAGGGTTAAACCTGGGCGCGGTTGCCAAATTATACCCGGTGCGGTTCCAGTTGGGTTAGGTAGAACCTTAGCACCTTCAGGAATCAAGGCTTGCTTATGATTACTTGGGGTCATTTGACGCCCCCGTTGAGCAAATTTGCGAGCAATATCCTCGATAATGTCAAATTGCTCAATCAACCCAACGCCAAAAAAATCTGCTAAAGTTTCCGTAGTCAAGTCATCTGGCGTCGGTCCAAGTCCTCCCGTAAAAATCAGAATCGCCGAGCGTTCGCAAGCCATCGCCAAGACTTGCTTTAACCGAGAAGGATTATCTCCCACAACGGTTTGATAGTAATGAGGAATACCCAGATCCGCCAATTCGCGAGCTAAAAACTGGGCATTCGTGTTGAGAATATCCCCCAGCAGTAACTCGGTACCAACACAAATGATTTCTGCGCTCATAGATTTGTTCTTTGTCCTTCGTCATTTGTCCTTGCTCAAAACAGGGAACAGGGAACAGGAAGAAAAAAGCCTCCGTGTTCTTCTAGTCCCAGTTATTCGATGTTACTGATCAACCATTACTCATTCCGAGAATACTGATTGTGGTAGGGAGGTGTGGAACATGGTCAAAAAAGGGACAAATGGCAAATGACGAATGACAAATTTATACGAGTGTGGGTACAGGAATATGCAGATGGGGGTATAAGGGGAAGCGATCGCACAATTGAGCAACGCGACGCCGACAGTCAGCGGCGATGGTTTCATCCTCTGGATTGAGTAAGCGATCGGCAATAATATCACCAATCTCGATAAATTCGGTAACGCCCATCCCTCGTGTAGTCATCGCGGGGGAACCCAGACGTAAGCCACTGGTGACGAAGGGAGATTCAGGATCGAAGGGAACCGTATTTTTATTGGCGGTAATATTAACACCACTCACCAGTTGATCCGCCCGTTTCCCTGTCATGGAAATACAGCGTAAATCCACCAGCATTAAATGATTATCGGTGCCACCTGATACAATTTTCAGACCCCGTTTTTCCAGTTGACTTGCCAGGGCTTTGGCATTTTCAATTACATGAGCCGAATAGTCCTTGAACGCTGGTTTTAACGCTTCACCAAAGGCGACAGCTTTCCCCGCGATCGCATGTTCCAATGGACCGCCCTGAGTTCCCGGAAACACGGCTTTATCCAACTTTTTCCCCAGTTCAGGATCACGGGTGAGAATTAAGCCGCCTCGGGTTCCCCGTAGGGTTTTGTGCGTGGTTGTGGTGACTACATCACAATGGGGAATGGGGTTCGGATGATGACCCGTCGCCACTAAACCCGCGATGTGAGCAATATCCGCCATCAGGTAAGCGCCCACTTCATCCGCAATGCTTCTGAATTTTTCAAAGTCAATAATTCGCGGATAAGCCGAATAGCCACAAATCAGGAGTTGGGGACGTTCTTTGAGAGCCAGCTCTCGCACCTGATCATAGTCGAGTTGCTCGGTTTCGGGGTTAACGCCGTAGTGACACACATTAAACCACTTCCCGGACACATTTACCGGTGAACCATGGGTGAGGTGTCCCCCATGGGATAGATCCATTCCCATAATCCTGTCTCCTGGCTTGAGCAGCGCCAGGAATACGGCAAAATTGGCTTGAGCGCCTGAATGGGGTTGGACATTCGCATGAGCTGCACCAAAGAGCCGTTTCGCCCGGTCAATGGCAAGCTGTTCTACTTTGTCGATGAATTCACAACCGCCATAGTAGCGCTTTCCCGGTAAGCCTTCAGCGTATTTATTGGTTAAAACTGAGCCTTGAGCCGCCAGTACCGCAGGCGAGGTAAAGTTTTCACTGGCAATCAATTCCAGATGGTCACGCTGGCGCTGGAGTTCAAGGCTTATCCCTTCAGCCACTTCTGGGTCAGTTTGGGCAAGAAAATCTAAGTTTGTTTGAGTCACGTCCGTCAATCCCTTACGATGCTATTGCCGTGCAGTTGGGTTCATACAAGTTTTACCACATTGCCCGTTGCCGTTGCTTTGCTCAAACCCTGACCCACCTCCCCAGTTTTTCTCGGACGGTCAGTATTTAGTCACAAAAGTTAAGCTGTGTGTTGATCGAGAGCCTCTAGCTAAAGACATAAATTAAGATGGGATCAGCGGTCTAGTGGAGTTGACCGGAGGCGTCCTATGTTAGTTATTCTTACCGAAGAGCAAATTCTTTCCCCCAATCAAGTTTGTCAAAGCTGTTTACTGGCTGACAGCAAGGGTCAACCGCGTTGGCGTCAGGGTAAGCTGGGGTGTGGTCATGCTGTTCGTAAACTCACACCCCATCAACCGGAGCAATATGAATGTGAAATGGGTTTCCGCATCGCTAACCTTGAATAGTTTATCATCTGGGACAATAAACTGAACTATTTTCTCTGCCTGAAATAGTCCTTAAATCCCGACCAATGACCGATGACAGATGACAACGTTCATCGAAATAGGTCATCTACGCTATCCTGAACATAGTTGGATAACAAATTGCCCCCCAAACCCAAAAAGGAGAACCAAAGATGACTTGGCGCGGATCGACGACGGTTAAAGATCGAATTTTTGCTTCCCTTACCTACTTACTGCCTTTATTCTATGTAATGCAGTTTGCGCTCCAGTTGAGGTTGCCTTTATTGAGCCAAATTCCGCTTTTGGGAACTGCTTTAGAAATACTTTTACTCCCGGTAGCTATTGTTTTCACGTTAGTCCCTTTCGGTTTAGCCGGAATTATCATTTTTTTCGTTTTGTTCTTGCTGGTTGTTAGAAACGAAAGGATTGCCCATTTTATCCGGTTCAACACAATGCAGGCGATTCTTTTAGATATTCTTTTGGTTTTATGTAATTTGCTTGTCGATATTTTGCTAAAAGGACTGGGTTTCAATTTAATAACAGAAATGTTGTTGAATGTCATCTTTTTAGGAACAATTGCTGCTTGCTTCTATTCAATCGTTCAATCATTGCTCGGGCGCTACGCCGAAATTCCCACACTGTCGGAAGCCGTTTACGCACAAGTTCGATGATTGGTCATGGGTCATGGGTCATGGGTCATGGTTTGAGGACTATTGACAAACATTTTATTTCCATCGACGGACTTAGCTCTAAATAAAAAAGGGCTAAAATTTACCTTGTCACCCTTGTCCCGGGTTAAAGGGTGACTGGCGCAGAACGGGGAACAACGGTGTTCTCTAAATGACCAATCCCCTCAATTTCCACACGGACGCGATCGCCGATTTGCATTGGACCAATTCCTCGGGGTGTACCGGTGAGGATTACGTCTCCGGGAAGCAATGTCATAATCTGAGAAATGTAGGAGACAAGAAACTCAGGAGCAAATACCATTTGATCAATGGACGCCGATTGTACCGGTTCAGGCGCATCATTTAAAAACGTCTGCAACTTCGCCCCCGCACTCAATTCCCGCACAATCCAAGGTCCTAGGGGACAAAAGGTATTAAATCCCTTTGCCCTAGTCCATTGACCGTCTTGTTGTTGTAAGTCACGGGCGGTGACATCATTGGCTATAGTATATCCCCAAATTCTTCCCTGGGCTTGTTCGGGTGTACAGTCTACACAGAGTTCACCAATCACCAGCGCCAACTCTCCCTCATAGTCCACCCGCTTTGACTGAGGCGGGAACTGGATTTCTCGATCCGCCGCTGTGATGGTTGTGGGAGGTTTGAGAAACAGTAAGGGTTCCTGGGGAACGGCTGTTCCCATTTCAGCGGCGTGGTCAATGTAGTTTTTCCCGACGGCGACAATCTTGGATGGCGCACAGGGAGCCAATAATGTGTAACTATCAGACTCCAACTCCAGAGCCGTCGGTTGACCCTGTAGCCAAGGCGGTGCATCCAAAACTTGGATACTGCGGTTGAGTTGCAGTAAGCCATAGTAGGTTTGCCCTTGAGCCGTTTTAATTCGGACGTAGCGCTGCGCCATGATGTTAGAGATTCCTTCGTAATTTAATGAGAGAGTTCTACTGATATGGGATTGTGATTGACCCTGGCAGCTAGCTAGAATTAATACCAAAAAATAGTAAAATTGCAATAGTGTAGTCTGGGCAGATTGTCTGCCTCAAAGCTAGAGAGGGGCAAAAACCCAGATTAGGCATAGAACAGAGCAGTTAAGTCGGCTTGTATCCTTGCTTGTTTGACTGGGATAGCTTCCCGATTGAAAACCGTGGCTATCTTGAATCAGCCAAAGAAGCCCAATTGTCCATAAGGAGAAGACCATTTGTGAGCGATAGTTACGAAATGATGTACATCCTGCGTCCTGATTTGCCAGACGAGCAGGTTAACCAAGCCATTACCAAATATCAAGATCTCCTGCAAGAGCAAGGCGCACAGCAGATTGAAATCCAGCATCGGGGTAAGCGCCGCTTGGCTTATCCCATCCAAAGACACCGCGAAGGCGTCTACATTCAAATGAACTATCAAGCGCCCCCGACTCATGTGAATCAGATTGAGCGAGCTATGCGCTACGGAGAGGAGGTTATTCGTTATCTAACGCTGAAACAGGAACTTCCCCCTGAACCCCAACCCGAACCGGTTGAGGTAGAAGCTTAGCGGGTTTTAGGGGTGCTGACCTTTAACCCCCCTTAATCCCCCCTTATTAAGGGGGGAAACGTTCCCTCCCCTTGGTAAGGGGAGGGTTAGGGTGGGGTCGATAAGGGGAGGGTTGGGGTCGCGTCAAGGTATTGCGTTCTGTTTGAGCTTAAGTTGACACCCATGACGCCCCGTGCGTCCCTACCCCTGTCTTTGACGTACCCAGCGCTGCTCTTACGAGACAGATTAGGCAACTGATGCCTTAAATTCAGACGGTTCATCCTGGGCAAGGGTGATGGCACAGAACATCTTCAATCCGTCAGAAGCCCATAATATCCTGACTTAGGCAACAATAGTAGGAAGAGTCATATTAAGATTAGCCGAAATCGCTATACTACAATATCTGACATAGATTTTAAGTGATCATGTTGATCAAAGCGTTGCCAGGTCTTGCACAACTACCGAGGGGCACTCGGAAAGTTACGCCTGGGGATGAGATGACCCGCTGCTCTTGTGGGGAAACCCAAACGAGTAAGGTTGCTCGACGAACCAGGAAACCCCTTCAGCAATGATGGGAATCCCCGCCACGACTCGCAAGCAGGGCGGGGAAGATGTCAATTCCCTATTGTTCATCATTCAAGTTTTACCAAGATTGTACACAATTGGCGCAAATCAGCACTCGTTGTTGTGATCAAGTCCCTTGCCTAAACCTCAGACTCTTGTTGCCCGACGCTCCTGAACCCTACCAGCATGACTGTAACGGATACTGTTGCCCATAAAATTTCGAGCTGGAATCGGCAAATCTATAAACGATTGAAACTGGCTCTGAGTCTCGGATTGCGCCGTCAAATTTTTGTGGCGATTTGTGATGATCTGAGTCTGAGGAATCGTCTGGCGGACAAACTACATGGGGAGCTGGGTATAACTTGTGCGATCGCGCCACCCAATGGTTCAATCCCTACTAATTTAGTCAGCCTGAATATCAATGTCAATGATCCTCATCCCTTTGCCCAAATTTCTGCCTGGTTGGCTCAAAATCCCTATTCCCCCATCACCACATCCCCTCCCAGTTTCCAACTCCTCGGTATTGAACGCTTAACTCGTCAATCGCCCACAATACAGCAATTGTTTCTCAGGCGGTTACAGTCGATTGAGCGTTATTTGCCCCAGTTAGATGCCAATGTGTTGCTCTGGCTACCCCGCCCTTGGTTCCATTCCATTGTCCAGTCTGTACCGGAATTTTGGCAATGGCATACTGGGGTATTCGAGTTTGAAGGGGAACCCACACCACTCCCGCCGATTGGTTCAACTCAACCGGAAGCCTCTCCCACTGCGGTGACGACTCAACAGACAACGGCTTCGTTCCAAGAAACCTTGCAGACGGTACTGACGCAGGAGTTCGAGGAAAATCTTGATTTAGAATTGCTCCAGGGTATTGTGGGCAACAATGGAGACAACAGCCGCGAGATGGAACCCCTTCTCGCTCCCACCAATGGAAACTCTGGTGCTAACCTCAAGGATAATGGGATGCTTAAGGCTGTGGACTTCCAGACCCACGAAACACCCACACAGCAAAATTCTACCACGTCCCAACCCCTGAGTGAACCATCCCAGGAATCTCCCCATCTTCCTGCAGATGAATCGGCTCAAACCCCATCGCCCGCCGAGGCGTATTTACAACTGGGTAATCATTATCGTCACGCGATTGAACAGGGAGATCCCTCGCCGGAAAATTTAGCGATCGCGATTCAATCCTATGAGCAAGCCTTACAATGGTTAGATGACACATCCCCTCAGGTCCCTGATGTTCTCAACGATTTGGGGAATCTCTACTGGATGCTCTCCCGTTGTCCCCAGGATAGGGGAATCCAGCTTTCCTATCTCGAACAGGGGATTCAATCCTATCAATTGGCATTAACTAAGTTAACTGCCCAACAAGCCCCCCAAACCTACGCCATGATTCAAAATAATTTAGGCGCAGCTTATGGGGATTTGGCTCGCTATCAAGAGGCGGCTGAGAACCTGGAACTCTCTATTCGAGCCTACGAAGAAGCCTTACACTATCGTCATCCAGAAAATGACCCGCTCAAATATGCCTCTACTCAAAATAACTTAGGCACCGCTTATTGGCATCTAGCACAACATCACTCCCCTGTCAATAACTTACAAGCCGCAATTGGGGCTTATGCGGAAGCCCTGTATTATTACAACAGCCGCTCAAACGCCACGAATTGGGCGATGATTCAAAATAACTTAGGTACCGCCTACTGGAATCTGGCACAGTATGAAAAACCGGAAACCTGGCTGGAGTTGGCGGTGATTGCCTATAAAGATGCGTTAACTTATCGTACCCCAGAGGTGGCTCCGGCTGCCTGTGCCGGGACTCAGAATAATTTGGGTACGGCTTATTGGCATCTGGCAGATCGCTGTGTGGAAGACCCTCAGCGACGGGCAGAGTACTTATGCCATTGTATCAGTGCCTATGAAGTCGCGATCGCCTTAGCTGAGAAATTGGCGCAGCATCATCCCCCTACACCGATTAACTTTGATGGTATCGCCACGCGGAATAATCTGGGACTTGCTCATTACCAGTTTGCGACTGAACCGTCTTTGGGTGCAGGGAAAGAGGAGCAATCCAAACATCTGGAAGCCGCTCTCCACCACCATGTTCAAGCCTGTATGGGAGTGACGGCGCGATCGGATGCTTATCAAACTTCTTTGGAGTATATCATTAAAGCGATTCGGACTTTCTACCAGGAACAGGGAATTACCGGGCAAAATCTGGCACTCTCAAAGATCCCCGGTCAACTTTTACCGGAAATTTTGCCGCGCTTGTAGAGACGTTCCACCGGAACGTCTCTGTAGGAAGCAGGGAAAGAAATCAGATCAGAAATTGTTCCCTGTTCCCTCTTCCCTGACCAACTACCGAGACATCGACTCGATTTCCATGATGCGTCCATCGTTGACCATCACTTGAGTTCCGGGAATAATTTGTCCGAGTTGGGCTGTGGATAAACCGATGTTTACCGTATCCCCATTTTCTAATTCAATACTGGCGATGTTACCGGTGATACTGACAACTCGACCTTCCATGGGGACACCGACTCCCATCCTCATCATGTCGGGTTTCATCTGATTGTTACTCATGGGATTCATCTCGACGATGCGTCCATCGTTGATCATCACTTGAGTTCCGGGAATAATTTGTCCGAGTTGGGCTGTGGATAAACCGATGTTTACCGTATCCCCATTTTCTAATTCAACGCTGGCGATATTACCGGTGATACTGGCAACTCGACCTTCCATGGGGGCGCTGTATCCCATCATCATCATGTCGGGTTTCATCCGATTGTTACTCATGGAATTCATATCAACGATGCGTCTATCGTTGACCATCACTTGAGTTCCAGGATGAATTTGTCCGAGTTGGGTTCTGGATAAACCGATGTTTACCGTGTCCCCATTCCTCAATTTAACCCTGGCGATGTTACCGGTGATATTGGCAACTCGACCTTGCATCGCTGTAGAATAATCAGCTTGAGCTAGGATGTTGTTGCTGAGGCTTTTCTCCTGAGAATCAATGGCGACAATTCGACCATAAGCCACCCATACGTCGGTTCCGGGTTCTAGTTGATTCAGTTTCCAACGGGCGACGGGAATTGTCTTGGTTTCGCCATTGTTCATTTCAATTGTGGCAAAATTAGAGACAAGCTGGACAACTTCTCCTTGTTGCGGTTGCACGGATTCAGCTTCGGTGGTATTGGGGGTGAGTTGACCTTCACTCAGGGGACGTGCGATCGCAGGAGTCCCAGCAATGGCACAAAGTACGACACCTAGCATTGTACCTGTGAGTAGTTTTGGTGTGAAAATTCGCATATAAACCTTTGTTAATTCGGCAATGGGTTAATTTTTTCAGGAATTAAACCTATTTCAATAGTAGAAATTATCAGGCAATGAAATCATGACTCGCAGGATAGATCTTTGATTGGCTGGGTAAGTAGGAGAGAAATCCTACTGAAATCTACCTTTTGGAGGTTGACCTATTTTCTGGGTTATCAATGGATAATTAATAATTGATAATTGACAATTGATTAATTGGGTCTAAGACCTCTTCGTTTACGAAGAAATTAAAAAAGATTTTCCTTAATTTCAATCCTCTTCTTTTAAGGAGAGGTCATTATCCATTGTTCATTAT
>NZ_JAVJRX010000053.1:0-80073 GCF_040219735.1 Coleofasciculus sp. G1-WW12-02
GAGCAGCAAACTGGCTATCGCATCCGCTGGTAGGTCTTTAACACTTGCCGATAACGTAGTGCGCTTAGCACTTAGGCTGGTAAGCACAGCTTTAACTTATTTGGCTAAAGCTCCGTGTATGCGAGACCGGGGTTGCTTACATCCAACAGGTTAACGAGGGCTGGCTTACTTACCATCGTTCTATTCTAGAGCAACAAGGAGGTAAACAAGACAGTACGCCTACACCAACCCATCCACCTTCTCCCCAGTGCGACTATCCCTATATCGAGAATTATACATTCTCAAATTCCCCGGAAATGACTCAGAAAGTCTCCCCAATCAGTATTAGCCTGCTCGATTCTATTGAATTTGAGGAATATTAGCTTGACACTCCCCGCCCGATAAAGACGGGGAGCCTGATCCCACTAATTCCGGTCAGAAGCGTTGAAGCCTTGACTACAAGGGAATTAGAGATATTCAGCAACATCACGCGATCGCAAGCTTGTCATAGCGTTGTGACAAGCCTGTCACAGGTAGGGATTATGCTGATATAGAGGAGTTGAGATTCCTTTCGATAATGAACGACACAGCCTTCCAAGGTGACTTGGAAGGCTTTCCTATCACTATAAGATTAATTTATTATTATAATTATACCACCTTATATTAGAGAAGCAAATTGTGGATTGTAGAATCCTGAAATCATCCCCACAATCGAGAAAACAGCACTAAAAAAGCCCCCTACAACCGCAGGAGACTTTTTCACTATCCAATTTTCCAATAATTGTTGATTACAGTTTCGTCCCACAAACTGGGCAGAAATGATTCGTAGTCTGATTCTGACTACCACAGTTACTGCAATCGACTACCTCGGCTATCTGTTCCGGCTGAGTGCGTTCTGGCAATCCAATCATTTGTGCATTACTCTTACCCGGTGCAACCATCGGATAACAATTCTCATTCTTGGTGACGTGGACATCCAGCAAAACCGGACCATCGTATGCTAACATTTGAGCGATCGCGTCCTTGAGTTCGTCTCGATGCTTCACCACCATGCCCTTGATCCCATAAGCTTGAGCCAGGACAGCAAAATCTGGCATTCCTATTTCCATATTCGAGGACGAATACCGCTGTCCATAAAACGCCTCTTGCCACTGGCGCACCATTCCTTGCCAGCCGTTGTTAATGATCACCGTCTTGACATTAATGCCATACTGTGCTATCGTCCCTAGCTCCTGAATATTCATTTGTACCGAAGCATCGCCCGCCACACAAACCACTTGCTGATCGGGTAGAGCAACCTTCACTCCCATAGCAGCGGGGACACCATAGCCCATCGTGCCTAAACCGGCACTGGAAATCCAACGGCGTGGTCCCGTCTTCAGAAATTGTGCTGCCCACATCTGATGTTGACCCACATCCGTGGTGTAATATGCATCAGGGGCTTGCCGATCCAACTCCACAATCACTGCTTGAGGCGAAATACTATCTGGATACTGCGGCGCTTCCAAAGGATAATCTTGACGCCAACGCTGAATCCGGTTAAGCCATGGCTGAGTCTGGTTAGGTTCAGCCGAAATTCCCTGTTCCTGATAGCGCCGTAATAACTCAGCCAAAACCTGCTGCACATCGCCCACAATCGGGACTTGAGGGGCGCGGTTTTTGCCCACTTCCGCCGGGTCAATATCGATATGAATCACCTTAGCATGGCAAGCAAACTGATCAAGCTTACCGGTGACGCGATCATCGAACCGCGCACCGACGGCAATCAATAAATCACATTCACTCACGGCAAAGTTAGCATAAGCCGTGCCATGCATACCCAACATCCCCACAGACAACGGATGGGATTCATCAAATGCCCCTTTCCCCATCAGCGTCGTCGTGACGGGAATTTGGAATGTTTCTGCCAATTGCTTAACTTGATCATGGGCATTGGCAGTAATCGCACCACCCCCGATATAAAGTAAAGGTTGCTGGGACTCTCGGATCAGATGCAATGCCTGATTAATTTGCCGGGGATTTCCCTTAACCGTAGGACGATACCCCGTCAACTTAACCATACCTGGGTCAACCGGGGTATAGTCAAATTCTTCTAAGCCTACATCCTTGGGTATATCAATTAAAACCGGACCTGGACGACCAGTATTGGCAATATGGAACGCTTCGGCTACAATCCATGCCATATCACGGGGGTCACGCACCACATAAGAATGCTTCACAATCGGCAGTGTAATGCCAAAAATATCTGTTTCTTGGAACGCATCCGAACCAATCGCCGCCCGTGCCACCTGTCCGGTAATCACCACCAAGGGAATCGAGTCCATGTGGGCGGTAGCAATCCCCGTCACCAGGTTTGTCGCCCCAGGACCCGATGTGCCAAAACAGACACCCACTTTTCCTGTCGCCCGAGCATACCCATCAGCCGCGTGGGCAGCACCTTGTTCATGGCGAACTAGGATATGCTGAATTTCCCCTCGTTCTTCCCACTGATACAATTCATCGTAAATCGGTAGGATCGCACCACCGGGATAGCCAAAAATATGGTCAACCCCATGACGCTTCAGACTGTCCATCAGGGCGTAAGCACCTGTGCGACGAGTAACGGTTTTTTGTTTGACTTCTTTTTTAGAGATACTTTGGTAACGCACCAGATACCCTCACTAAATGATTAACGCTTTTTCTATGAGTTTTGTATATCCTGACAATAGGTTCACCCGACCTATGGTAGATCTTAATCGAGGAAGTAACCTATGAGTGTAAAACAAATTTAGGATCACTGTCTAGTTGTTATTGGTCGTTGGTCATTGGTCATTGGTTATTGGTCATTGGTCATTGGTCATTGGTCATTGGTCATTGGTCGTTGGTCGTTGGTCATTGGTTATTGGTCATTGGTCATTGGTCATTGGTCATTGGTCGTTGGTCATTGGTCGTTGGTCATTGGGCGAAGCATTCGCGTTGCAATTTGAATAGAAAACCGATAGATTTGGGCGCGAATGCTTCGCCCCTACGAATGCATCTGCTCCCCCTGCTCCCTCTGCTCCCCCAGCTAATGACTCGATTCAATCCCCCTCTGATGTAACTGCTGCATGAAAAATTCCTCTAGAGAGGAACGTGCTAGGGTGATCTCAATTAATTGCGCCCCCATCAGGCGCAGACTGGCAATAAATTCTTGGGGTTCACCTTTGAGTTCACCGTACCAGCTATCTTCCTCGAATGCCAGTTCTTTAACCCAGCGTTGGAGAATGTCGATGTTACCGCCTTTGCCGCGAACCTGGTAATGAGTCGCCACACCCAAGAGTTCATCCAGAGTGCCCATACAAATTAACTCTCCCTCCGCCAGAATCGCCACGCGATCGCAAATCTTCTCGACATCGGATAAAACATGGCTATTGAAGAAAATGGTTTTACCTTGCTCCTTAAGTGAGAGAATAATTTCCCGGATCTGATAGCGTCCCATGGGATCAAGTCCTGACATCGGCTCATCCAGAAATACCACATCAGGGTCATTAATCAGGGCTTGTGCCATGCCGACGCGCTGGAGCATTCCCTTAGAATACTGTCGCAACTGCTTTTTTTTCGCCGCCGACTTCGATAATCCGACTAATTCCAGCAATTGGGGAATGCGTTGACGTTGACGACTTTTGGGGATTTGAAACAATCCGGCGGTCAGTTGCAAGAATTCCCAGCCTGTCAGATAGTCGTAGAAATAGGGGTTTTCCGGCAAATAACCGATTCGCTGCTTCACCTGGCGATCGCCAATGGGTTTTCCCATCAGCCAAGCCCGTCCAGAGGTGGGACGGACAATGCCGAGTAAAATTTTCAATAGCGTCGTTTTCCCTGCCCCATTAGGACCGAGCAAGCCAAATGTCTCTCCCGGCTCAACGGAGAGAGAGCAACTTTTAAGTGATTCAATTTTTTGATTCAGCCAAAAGCCAGTGCGATAAACTTTCCTTAGCTCAGAAGTCGCGACGACTGGACTCTGGTCAAGGGTAGTCAATGCCCCTGGCAAATCAGCAGTCGAATCCATTCGCTGTTAATTAAATAATTGACAGTTCTACAATTTATAACACTATCAGTATATTGGTGCTTCTCATACAATACAGCAGAAAATAAGTTCCAGACGCGCCATGCCCTCCCCTCGATACTCCGAAGGGTAAAACTCGCTCAGGGCGGGTTTTGAGGTAATGCTATTATCCACAGCCAAGCATCAAGTCCCCAAACCCACCCCTGCTTGCCTTAAAACCATGCCCGAAAAGTGTTGCGAAGGGTCAATCAAAACTTAGCTCCCCCTACTCCCTTACCGACGCATTGCCGTTGACTGACTCTGAGAATGTTGGGCGACTTGCTCGGCAACTTTGGGATCGTACAGCCGTAAATAATTCCAATAGTTACCAAACACCTGCTTCACATAATCTCTGGTTTCGTCAAAAGGAATGGATTCGACAAACTCATCAGGATCGCCAGCGCTTTCTTGTCGCAGCCATTTTGCCAAATTTCCTTGACCGGCGTTGTAACTTGCGATCGCAAGTAAGGAGTTGTCGTTGTAAGATTGGTGAACTTGTCGCAGAAACCAGGTTCCCAATTTAATGTTATCGTCTGGATTTTCGAGAGAATAATCCTCCATATCAATATTTTCTGCTGCCCACGCCCCGGTACTGGGCATCATCTGCATTAAACCCACAGCACCAGCGCCCGAACGAATATCGGGTTCAAAGCGAGATTCTTGGCGAATCAGGGCAGTCACTAATAGAGGATTGAGTTCACGCTTTTGGGAATAGGTGGCAATCTCGTCTGAGAAAGGAAATGGGTAGAGCGCTTGCCAGTAGGTGAATTTTTCCCGCAAGTCTTGGTACTGAGCTTGTTCTTCGGGGGTATCCCGATCTTCTAAGCTGGCAATGGTAGCAATGCCGCTCAGGTAATCTCCTATCCCCAACTGCACCAAGCCATCGGTAAACTGCTCGGCGACGGTGGGTTCTAGGCGATTTTGGAATTCGGCTCTCCAAAGCATCCAAGCATCTTGGTCAGACCCGAGTAAATAGAGTTCCTTGAGAGCGGGTGAACCCCCAGGTAGTAAGGGTCGGGTTTTCGGCAGAACCAGTTTCGGATCAAGTTGACGGACTGTTTTAAAGTCGCCCACATCCCAACCTAGCTGTACAGCAGAGCGCCACGCATAGTAAGACTGGGGGTGATTGGTAATCACCTGCTCGAATGCGGTTTGGGCATCCTGTCGGCGTCCCAATTCCCTTGCCCATTTGCCCACCCAAAAGCCAGCCTGACGTGCCAGGAAGCGATGAGGATTTTCCGTGGTAATTGGTTTTGCCCATTCCCAAGCTGCCTCTACATTGCCAGATTTAGCGTGCAACCGCGCGACTTGCCAGCGGTAGGCGGCGGCGGCGTCGGAATCGCCATGGTCATCGATCAATTGTTTTCGGGCTTGCTCGGCGGCTTTATAACTACCTAGGCGTTCCAGGGTTTCAGCTTTAACCAAAAGGGCTTCACCTGCGCGTTCGGGGAAGCGCTCAACGACTTCGTCCAGATAGGGAACTGCCTCAATATCCGGTTCCAGTTGCGCCAGTTCAATCAGGGCGGCGGGTGTTTCCTTGGCGTCGGGAAAATCACGCACCATCTGTTTGTATGCCTGTTTCGCTTCCGCGTACTTCTGGGCGAATTTGAGGGCTCTGGCTACTAAATAGGCATTTTGGGAAGTCTTGGCAGCTTTGGCATAAGCCGCACTGGCTTGCCCATATTTCCGGTCTCGCCAGTAGCCCACCGCGATCATTTGCCAGTCATCGGGTTTAATTAGGGGTTGATCATCGGAGTCAACTGCTCTACTGTAGTTTCCCACCAATTGGTCTAGGATAGGCGTGATATCTGAAGTGACCTCTGGGGTGTCAAAGGCATAGCGAGCCAAAAGCAGCATCAACTCAGGCTGATCTGGATTGTCTTGGAGACGCTGCTGTGCTAATTCTAGAATCAGCGGATGAGACGGATAGTTAGCGATTGCCTTGTCCCAGTATTTGGGATCGTCGGCGGGTGGTTCATAAATCTGCTGGATTTTCTCCAGCCAACCCAGATTGGCGGACAAAGATTTAATCTCGTCGTCCTGATAGGTTGAATCTTGGGAGAAAAGAGCATAAAGAGCATAAGCCGCAACGGGCTGATCCGCATAGCGTTGCAGCAGGTTTTGCCATTCGGTTAAGGCTTTGATTTTCTCGCCCATCAGTTCGTAAGCTTGGGCGCGTTTAACTGCAATATAGCCGCCGAGTACAGGATAGTCCAACTCCAAGCCCTCTAACCAACGCAGCGCCTCCTTGCCCTTGCCTTGCTCAATTAAATCCCCTGCCAAAAGATAACGCGCACGAGACCTATCGATGGAACGATTTCCTTGTGCGATCGCTTCGAGTTTACCTCGGCGCTGGTTCGCACTCCAGGACGCGAGTCGCAAAACCGCTGTGTTACTCTGTTTTTCTGGGCTAAAGGAGTTATGCTCCACAAAAGGCAGCCAGATGGTCAATTGACCAAGACCCCTGGTATACTCACCTCCTATAAGCGTTCCTCCCCAGATGAGAGCAACGAGTCCGACTCCAGCGACTAGAGCGATTTGTCGTCTTCGTTGTTTTTGCCTTGAACGGCTGTGGGGGGCGAAAATCTCGCGTCTTTTTCTCATAGAACCTCCTGCTGACGCACATCTATCTTAGATCTGGGTGAAGATCACAGAACACGATGGCATTGCCCGGTCTGACTGTAAGTTGGGTGGATTGATCCCGTGGGAAATTTTCCCGAACCGTTTCTGGATGGGGGTTAGCGTTTTGGTCGTTTTTTCAGACCCAATCGTCGAACGATATACTGACGCTGCACCCGATCAAATTTGGTTTTCCTTGTGATCTTCCATTCTTCAATATAAGCGCCCACCAGACAAGCCCCAATTAAATCCGTCCCATCTAAATTTGTGTTTTTCAGCTTCGCCCCCTTTAAGTTAGCCGACTGCAAATTGGCATAGCTGAGATCGCTATTGACGAAACTCGCCGCCACTAAATTAGCCCCCCGCAGATTCGTTTCGGGCAAGCAAAGATTGTCGAAGTTTTTTTCCTGTCCTTCACCTGTAACGACTAATTGCCGGATTTTCGGGTGTTCCAAATAGGTTGTTCCCACGCGGGAGAGTTCGAGTTTTTTGGCTTGAAACCAGCAGGTGCGCGTCACCTTCGCTTGTCTAAAATTTGTGCTTTTGAGCAGCGCTTGGGTGAAATCCGCTTCCGTTAAATCGGCACCCTGAAAATTTGTCCCCCCAATCGCGGCAAAGGCAACTGCAATCCGACGAATGAAAGCATAGTTTTTATCCCCAATTAAGGCTCGCCAGCTTACATAGGCAGAAAGTCCAGCCACGCCTACCGCCACAATCACCGCCACCGTTGCGGCGCTGGTTGCTGCTGCCACAGGTGCCCCAGCCGTAACCACGACTACAGAACCGGCGGCGGCGACAACACCAGCTCCAGCCGCAACGACTGCCACAGCGCTAGCAGCGGCGACAGCACCGGCTGCTGCTCCTGCTGCCACGACTGCCATCGCCATAGCCGCCGCGACTGCTCCAGCACTGGCAGCTACTACGGTTACGGCAACCGCTGTAGCTCCGGTTAGAACTGCCACCATTGCCGCCACCACAATTGCCACAACCCAAACCCCTAACGCCATAATCAGCCCTTGGCGAATCGTCATGCTCACAAAAACACCCAAAGCGATGAGAATAAACACACCGGCTAAGATTTCGATTAGGTTCTGACTAATCAGCGCAGCGCCAGTGATCACACCCGCCAAGGCGGAAATAAAACCAGATAGCGTCGATAGAAATAAAGCCACCAGCAAGAGAATTGTTGCCCAATGTTGCTGCAATCCCGCTTGGCAATAGCTAAAATTTGCCCCCGTCAGGATAGCATTGGTAAAGTCTGTGCCTCGGATGTCGGCATGGCTGAAGTTAGCACCGGCTAAGTCAGTTCTACCTCGAAACGAGCGACCTTGCAGGTTTTGACCGGAGTAGTCCTGAGCCATTATAACCTCCGAACGGATGGGGCAACTATAAGACAATGGGCGTTGGCGGCACTTGAAAATTGCATTCAGCAACGGTTCGACTTGACCAACTCTTATGCTGTAGAATAAAGCATTTAGTGGAACAATTGAACTAGAATAGCAACGGCATATTCTCTTAGAGTAAATGCCAGATGGTTTAACCCACAACGTTTCCTGCTGCCTGTTTTTCCCTCTTCCCCAATCACCTCTTCCTCATTTATCAATGAATCGTTCAAAAATTGTGGCAATTATTACTGGAGCCATTTCCATACTTCTGGCACTGGCATACCTTCTTTTGGTTCAGCTTTTGGACTTTCGCGGCGAAATGATTCCCGCCCCGGTAAGTCAGTTACCACAGATTATTGAAGTGATGAATTATGAACTATAAATCATGAATTCTCTGTTCCCCATTTCCGGTATCAGGGCGCACGTCGGTTTATCAGGGCGCACGTCGGTGCGCCCCTACGAACCCCAATCATCGGGATTAGATTCCACTTTTGAGGTATCTTTCAGGGGCATAACCACTCGTGCGATCGCGTCTTGAATAAATGCTTTAATAAATTCATCCCGACGGTTAAGCTGAA
Source organism: Coleofasciculus sp. G1-WW12-02 (assembly GCF_040219735.1). Lineage (NCBI taxonomy): Bacteria > Bacillati > Cyanobacteriota > Cyanophyceae > Coleofasciculales > Coleofasciculaceae > Coleofasciculus > Coleofasciculus sp. G1-WW12-02. Next base: position 8,625 of record NZ_JAVJRX010000053.1, read on the forward strand.
ATTGCTGCTGCACAACTTCTGTCATCCCCCCATCACCCCAGTCTTGATCATGACGAAAGTATTCAATAAAACTCTTCCCAGCAATTCGGATTAAATACGCCGCCGTTACCCCTTGAATGGCTTTCCCAACTAAATAGGTAGCGATGTGAAATTGTAGCGCCCTTGACAAAATTTGTATTGCCCCTTGAACAATTCCCAAACTGGCTAAGGTTTTCCCCAGAGACAGCGCCAATTCTCTCCCCCGTTCCATATTCAGATCACAGCCGTAAATTCTACCAATTTCGATCACCATCTGAGCGTTAACCGCCGCCGTTGCTAATAAATCAACCACAGGTAACGGCGTAACCGCAATCACTCCAGCGCCAATCCACTGAAACCGTTCCACCACTTTCTCCGCCTGTCGCCGCCGTTGGTGATCAATCAAACGACGGGCGTCTTCACCTAAACGCTGAGACTGGAGTAAAATATTATCGGCAATCAAATCTTGCCCTTCAGAGCGTAGCACCGCAGCCAGACGGCGGATTAAGGGTATGATATCAGGGTCAGGTTGGAAGTCTTCCCCATTTTCTAATCGTACAGTTTGGGGATTGGCAGCAATGGCTACCACATCTGAAGCGGCAATAAACCCGCGCACATGATGGCGTAACCGTGCCAGAATCGTTTCTTTATCAGTATCAGTATAGAGATCCACTTTATTCAGAACCAACAGCGATCGCTTACCAATATCAGCTAGACGACGTAACGGTTCATATTCCGACTGTCGCAAATCATTATCCACCACAAATAATAATAAATCGGCTTCCGTGGCAAGCTGTCGCGCCAGTTGTTCCCGTTGGGTACCCACCACACCCGCTTCTAAAATACCCGGTGTATCGGTAATCAAAATCTGCCGTTCTAATCCCTTCAACTCTAGAGTATAAGTCTGCCCCTGATCCGTGGTTCCCATCGGTGCCCCCACTTGACCCACCATCTGCCCAATGAGAGCATTAACCAGGGACGTTTTCCCCGATGAACCCGTGCCAAAGATGACAACCAACAGTTCCCCACGGGCTAACGTCGCTTCAATCTCACGAGATCGACTCAACAGGGCTTGCTGGGCTACCTCATCTTGAATTTTCTGCACCTGCTGTCGCACTGCTTTTAGCGTTTCAGAAGCCGCTTCCGTTTTCTCCTGCGGTACTTTTGGCGTAGGGCGACGCCTGCGGGATGACGATTTGGGGCGGCTGAATGTCCAGACGTAGTAGACAAACGTGGCAATTAACAGAACAAGTAGAATAATCAGCAATAAAACCAGCAAATTTGCCAGTAGAGGCGAATTTAACGACCAATAGAGTCGATTAATCGAATCAATCAACCACAGGATTAGCCCCAGAATAATACTGAGACCGATAATGAGCGTCAGTAGGCGGGGTAGGGGCATAATGTTTTAGGAAGGCAGAGGGTTTGTCAGAAGGCAGATGGCAGAATAAAAATAGCTAGGATGCCAAGGAGAAGTTAAACCGCCTTGGGTTGCAACCCAAGGAACCAAAAGCTTGCATTCTTCTCACATAGGACTGCATCCCTAGTTTTAGTCCATTTTAATAGACTTAAGCTTTTAGCGAAGGACTTGAGTTCTTTGTGGGTGTGGGCTTACTTACAAAAGATATATCGTAGGGTGGGCAATGCCCACCAGCCTTAAGTCAGTTCTATTCGACTTAAGCTTTTAGCGAAGGACTTGAGTTCTTGGTGGGTGTCAGGGCTTACTTATAAAAGTGCAAGATAAGTGAGATCTGGCAGTACTTGATCATAAATCTCAAATTACCCTGTGCTGAGCAAGAGCAACGAACTATACTTAATGGATGATGCTTACACCCAGAAACTGTAGGGGCGCCTCGTCTTGCGCCGGAAAATGTAAGTAAGCCTCAGTTATCTACGACGAAGAACTCAAGCCTAGAGTAGAGGCATGACATGTCGTCCCCCTACAGATGGTGTAAAACTATTATCTATAGAGACATTCTTTACAGCCAAAAAACGATGAGTTTATTCAATCAAATTCTCGGTGCGATTAATAACCCCTCTCAGGAAGCCAGTTCCGGTCAATTAGCGGGCATTCTCAGTACCGTGCAAAACCTCAGCCAAAGTGCCAATGCTGACCCCTCCACAATTCAATCAGTTTTATCCATAGTTGGCAAATATGCCCGTCCAGCGTTGCAACAAAAGCGAGAAGCTGAAGGAGAACAGGGGACGCAATCTTTTATCAACCAATTCAGTGGTACAGGTGCTAGCAATCAAGCGGTCAATTTACTCTTTAGTACACCGCAAATCCAACAGTTAGTAAAGGAAGCCGAACAACGGACAGGACTCAATGCTGCAACCATTCAATCCCTGTTACCCATGCTAGTTCCCTTGGTGCTGAATTTACTCAAAACTGGCACAAGCACTCAAAATCCAGAAGGATCGAACCCTGTGCTGAACTCATTCCTCGATACAGATGGTGATGGCGATGTGGATATTGCTGATGCGATGCAAATGGCATCCCGTTATTTGAATCCTTGATCGTCATTTGTTTGTAGTAGGCACTTTAGTGCCTTAAAATGAATAGCACTCTCAGATGAGGCTGGTGGGCATTGCCCACCCTACGATCTATCAAGGGTTCGGCGCTCCAAAAATGCAAATTTTCAGTACCATTCGCCTTAAAATGCTTGATTTACCTGACGATGAACAGGCTCATACAAGTCCGATACTAGCGGACATGATATTACAGGTGTTTCGGGCGCAAGGATGGTATCCCTACAATGCTAATCCATCTTGTTTAGGTGTGCCACGCCAGTAGGGACGTTGCTGGCAATGTCTCTACTTTTTTCATCAGTCAAAAGATGTAATATGCTTATATTAAAAAGGGAAACTCTACACTTACATTCCATCGCCGACCATCGTGAAGTAATAACGTAAGATGAGATGCCAAAAACTCAAATTGTAACGGTTGGTTCTCAAATTCAATCCACGCCTTGCGGAAATTCTGCCGCTTCAAATCACGAAAAGCAACAGTGACATGAGGAGAAAAGGAGCGATTTTTAGAACGCTCATGAACGATACCGAGGGATTCTTCTAGATATTCCATTAAATCCTTTTGAATCGCGATCAGTTCTGGCGTTTTCAGAACGTTGACGTAAATAACACGAGGTTTAAACGCCCCAAACCCTTGCAGGATAATGGAGACAGGTATCCTAGTTTTAGCAAAGGTTTTTAGAGATTCTTCGAGAACAGGTACGGCATCGGTTTCCCATGCAAAAGGGGGTTGCAGCGTAATATGGGGTGGCGATTTGAGGGCGGCTTTACTCTGGTAAACGTCAGCACAATGTTGCTTAATCTCCATAATCGAGTCTTGAATGGTTTGAGGAGGAAGCAGGGCAATAAAAAAGACTTTTTTCATATTAAGTAAGAAAAATAGGTTTTCATAGGAGCAGTTTTAGGGATTAATATTTGTTGTTTTTCCTAACTTGGCAATAACCCCGGATCTCTCACCCCAATTGCCCAAAGGTTTATACAACCTGGATTGACCGTAGAAAAAGGCTGGCAACACTCTGTCAAAATTCTGGGGTGGTCTAAAAATGGTAGAAACCCGATGTAGGCAAAGGTTTTGAGGAATAAAATGGTCAAACGTGTGAGACATTGGGGTTAAACTATGACAAAATGATATAATCCGCATTTTTGGGTTGATAGACTACAGCAAAAAGCAGAAGGCATCAAAGAGCTTGAGGTTTCTTGACCCATCAAATCCTTGATCAATTATTTATTTGGAGGAGATCCGACATGACTACAACACCAGATCAAACGGCAGAGGCACGCAACCGCGTGATTGAATCTGCCCGTCGATTAGGGGTTGAACTCAATGAACAAGAATTGAAAAGATGGATGAACTCCATCACCGAAGCCACAGGAGACAGCGATATTACCGTTGATCAAAATACGGGGGTTTTTGGTCACAAGGTCAGTATGTTGGATTTTGACCCCAAAGATCTAGAGCGTTTTCGCACCATCGGCAGAATTGTAGAATTTGACGATATTCCTGGTGTTGTAGAAACCGCTTTGGCGCTATCAGGTTCAGCAGCTCAATCTAAGGTTCAAACTCACCCAGGGGACTGTGACTATTTTGAGCGGGTGAATATTATTGCCCCGACCCGGGCTGAAGCCTGCCAGATTCTCTCCCGAATTATGCGTGAGAAAACCATCAACAGCCGCTCAGGTGATAATTTTCAATTAGTTGAACTGAAATTTGGTAGCTATCCCCAAGATGTGATCCGCGATGAACATTCCTATCACAAAGGCTCACCTATCTCTTGGTCCCCTGATGACGTTGTAGCTGGGCAAATTGAAGTCAGCGACTTGCAAGGAAATCCGATGACCATCACTTGGGATTCGGTCGCCGACGATCCCGGTTGGTGTAAGCTGGACTGGGTGATTGCTGATCCGGTGCGCCGCCAATTGGCTAACGCCAGCAATATGTTGGATGTAACCTGGGAAGCTCCCGATGGTACAATCACGCCCTTAGACGGCTATCTAGACGGCTATTTCCAAGAGATTTACCTCGATGCTGAATCGGCTCCCATCTTTTCTAAACTGGTGAAACAGGTTTCGACTGATGTCATGGATGATTATGTGACGCAGTTGGAAAAAGAAGTTAAAAAATATTTTAAGCCGGATAATCCCAACTATGGCAAAGCGGCTAAACGGCTGTACAACATCTTCCGGCTGAATGGAAAATATGAGGAAGCTGCCTTCCTACGTGAACTGTTTGATGAACCTGCCGCATTACTGTATCAAGTTCACGCCTTGGTGCGAACGGTTAAAGACGCCATCGATCAAGGCGCTGTGTTTGATATTGACCATATTCTTGATCAAACGGATGAACTGATTCTGTCAGTGATTAAGGTTTTGGAAGGGGAAGAGGAATTAGAAATTACCCGTCATCTCCTGCGTTTATCCCGCTGCATTAGTCGTCAGCAAGAAGGTGTTCCACTTAGTCCCCAAGTTGAGGTAGCACGAGCAGAGGTGATGCAAATTGTCAATAATTTCTTCTACGAAAAGATGATGGCACTACCGACAATTAAATCCTACATCGACGGTCTCCACGCTTAATTTGAACGACCGCCTATCGTTGTAAGTTGTTTTGCAGAAGATTGCAAAATAATTTTCCCTGTTGTATTGCATCATCGAGAGCAACATGAGTCAGGGGCATTTCCTCCAACCACTCAGGGGGTAGGTTTTTCTTCCCTGACTCACGATAATCTTGTTTGAGGAATGCCATCGCATAGGATCGGATGTCGAGTGCCGAATAGTTAAAAGGACTATCGCCGACAAACTTAATCAAATACCAGTAGACAAACATAAAGTCGAAGGCAGCAGGATAGCCAACAAAGATCGGTTCACCCGGTAATGCTTCTAGCCAAGCGTGATAGTTCTGCATCACCTGTTCGGGGGGTTGTGGGTTAACTCTGCTGGCTTCCCAAGCGGTTGGTTGTTGTGACCACCATTTCATGGTTTTGGGATGACCTTTTGCCCCTGGCAAGGTTTCCAGGTTGGCTGTAAAAGTTGCGATCAATTGTTTGTCTGCGCTGTAAGCTGCCGAGGCAATGCTGAGCATAGAATGAAGTCCGGGAATGGGACCATCGGATTCAATATCTGTGCTGACGTAGATTTCGATTGTCATCTATTTTCTGAGCCATTTGATCCAACTGGAGTTACAGACATCAAATTAAACCGAATCGGCTGAGGGGCCAGAAACGGAAGCAAGCATGACCAATAATATTAGGTTGAGGCAAGAATCCCCAAACGTGAGAATCGTTGCTATTATTGCGATTATCTCCCATCACAAATAACTGACCTTCCGGAACTCGCACGGGTGCCATCTGATAGTTCGGTGGTTCGGCAATGTAAACTTCTTCTAGTGGCTTCCTATTAATATAGACCTTGCCATCTTGAATTTGTACGATTTGACCAGGTGTAGCAACGATCCGTTTAATAAAGGCTTGGTCTTTTGTATACCCCTGCATTTGCAGTTGAGGTGGTGGATCAAAGACAATGATGTCTCCGCTTACTGGGGGTTTGAAGTGGTAGGAGATTTTTTCCACAACCACGCGATCGCCGATGGTCAATGTCGGTATCATCGAGTCTGAGGGAATGTAGCGCGGTTCGGCAATAAATACTCGAATCAACAGCGCTAGGGCGAGTGCGATCGCAATAATTTGTAGATTTTCCCGGACTTGTTGCCAAAACTTTGATCTCGGCGATATAGATTGGGTTGATTGCGCTGCTACCGTTGACTGATTTGGTTTATCCACAGGTTTTGAAATCCCTCCCTTAGCAGACTGATTTTTTACCGTTTTGTTTAAAGTCATACAGGTTTGTACTAAAAATCGCTGGCTGTCACTTCTTACCAGCCGCCACAAAACTTTTGGCTTTCAGTCAAGATAACACGCTCTCTAGGTCTTTGAGCGATGGGGGTACTGATTCGGGTAGCCTTCACGAGGCGATCGCGTTCTTGAACCTCGTCAGCTACCCTAATGGACACTCTCGTGCAGAAGCCTCTTTTTAATGATAGTGTAGTCCGGACATCCTACCTGCTTCCCTGGCTTCCAAGAAACAAAACACTCCCCTCTCGTGCCGTCTTTCCTCAAAATCATTCGCTGGTTTTAACTGGACTTTAGAGTTTATTTGAATTTCAACTAACTCTACATTGTAATCTGAAAATTTACCTAGTAAATCAGGATAATTTTGTGCTTTTGTATTTATCAAAATTTTTATTTAATAAAAAAACTCGCCAATTACGATAATAGCTGCCATTGTCGTAATTGCATCATTGGTAGCAACCAGCCAAGAACTCAAGTTCTCAGCTAATAGCTTAAGTCGGTTAAAACCGACTAATGGATTCCCCCTTTTTAAGGGAAGAGGGGGATCTAAAAAGGGGACGGTAGGGGAATCTGAAGTGGGACGGTAGGGGAATCCAGAAAGGACAAATAACATAAGAATAAATTTTTGCGCTAGCGTGAGAAGAGAAACATCTATTGGTTCTGTTCCCTGTGCTGCTAGATAAACGTCCTATTCTATTTACAGGTTTCGTAGCTTGCCTAGTGGGTGTCTTGACCGCCTGCGCCAATAGTCCCACAGGTCAATCCTTAGAACGTTCCTTAGCCGTAGACCCCAACCTAGAGGATAATGCCTCAATTTTGGGCAGTCAGACTAATGGGCAAACCTCTTCGGCGCAACTGCCAGAAGATTTCCCTACCGTAATTCCCCGCTATCCCGATGCACAATTACAGAACGTTGAACCCCTAACTCGTTCAGATGCCCAAGGTCAACTTACCATCTGGTCATCCACTGACCCTAGTAATGAGATTCAGGCATTTTACCGCAGGGCATTTGAATCAGACAGTTGGCAGGTCATTTCTGAACCGAATCAGGAAGGGACGAATTCCTTTGTTGTGCGTCGGAATGATTTACAAGTCAGGATTTCTATTCCTCCGGATACTGCCATTAACGATACGCAAGAAACCCCAACCGAGGCAGAGACTGACCAAAATACCACAGAATTTGAGATTCAGTACATCCGCCGCAGTACCGAGACAGCCGCAGCATCCTCAGAGGCTTCAGAATCTTCAGAGAAAGTAACAGAGACGCCTCAATCCGTTGACTCGGTATCTGGTGAAAACCAGAACTTCACTGATTTCGATAACGTTCCCTCAGGATTGCGTCAGTATGTAGAAGACTTAGCCGCCTTAGGTGTTCTCACGTCTGACCCTTCTAGTGCTAACAATAAATCAGAGGATAGTGGTACATCATTTGCAGCCAACAAAATCATTACCCGCCGTCAGTATGCCCGTTGGCTCATTAATACCAATAATCGGATTTATGCGAATAGTCCGGGAAAACAAATCCGTTTAGCATCAGAAACAACTCAACCTGCATTCCAAGATGTGCCAGCCAGTGACCCTGATTTTGGCGCCATTCAGGGATTAGCGGAAGCGGGGTTAATTCCTAGTCCTTTGAGTGGTAATTCTACAGAAGTTCTTTTCCGCCCTGATGCACCCTTAACGCGAGAAAATCTAATTTTATGGAAAGTCCCGTTAGATATTCGTCAGGGGTTACCGTCAGCATCTCTGGATGCAGTGCAGCAAACCTGGGGATTCCAAGATGCTAGCAAGATTGACCCGAAGGCGTTGCGGGCAGTATTGGCAGATTTTCAAAATGGGGAACAATCGATTATCCGTCGCGTTTTTGGGTACACTACTCTTTTGCAACCGAAAAAGCCAGTCACGCAAGCGGAAGCCGCCGCCACCCTTTGGTATTTTGGTTCTCAGGGTGAGGGAATATCGGCTAGTGAGGTTCTCCAGCAATCGAATTAGAATTAGCCTTGGGTTTAAACCCAAGGCTGAAAGCTTAAGTCGTCTAAAGACGACTGGATAGGAGTGTGAACTACCAACATCAAATCAAAGATTATGATGTTGGCGCGAGCGTCTCATCCGCCGATGCCTCAATACCCGAAACTATATTGGTCTTACTCAGCGTCTCTGATTAGCTACCTAACCTTTATCTCCTAGCAGGAGAACCCGCGCCGCCGCCTTGGTTCCCAAGGCAGAATATTGTTTTTGCCGCTTGATTTTCGCGGTTGGCGGCTATAGTTCTAGCCTATCCCTTTTACTATAACATATCAAGTAATTCATATTAAGTCCATTTTAGAGTTTAACTATACCCAACCAGAACATATTGACTAAATGGAATATTATAATGGTTCGTCTGTAGGGGTTCTTTTCACTATTATCATTTCGGGTTTACCCAGATGCGACTAAACTCGCCCAGACTTGGTGGCATGACACGGCTAAAATGGTGGAATAGGTTGTAGGTTGGGTTGACGGAGGAAACCCAACGGAATTTAGGTAAAGCCCTTACTACAAACTCAATCTTATCCGTCAACGATTCAGGAAAAGGGGTTAAAAGTTTGAGTTTCCCCATGAGTACGCCAACTGCTCAAGCAGCAATTATAACCCTACAAATATTTTAGTATAAATCATCAAACAAAAACTGGAGAATATATTACCTACCTGCGGGTCATTTTCTCTAATTTTTCCGTCACCGCTAACTGAACTAAAGAATACAACAAAATGATCAACCAAAACCCCGACAATGTAAACGCGGCAATTGCCCAACCCGTATGCGGCACCAATAACAAAACCGTCCCCGCCAATAATGCAAACCCAGTCAAACAGGCATAAATCAAACTCTTAATCGCCAAATGAATTCGTTGTAAGGCGCGATCGCTCTCCAGGGAACGCACCCTCACTTGTAGTTCTCCTTGCTCGATTCGGGCTTCTAGGCGGCGAATTAACAGTTCCGTAGAACTGGGCTTATTTAACCGATATTTAATAAAATCCCTGGCTTGTCTTGCCAGTTCTTTCACCACGTCTCCCCGCCCTTTAGCAACCGTTAGGTTTTTCACAAAAGGTTGACTAGCGGCTAATAAATTATATTCGGGATTTAAGGCACGAGCAATCCCATCCAGTGTGGTTAACGATTTTAAAATAAACGTCATTTGTGCGGGCAAGCGAAAGGGTTGCTGCTCAAACATCAAATACAATTCATTACCCAATGCCTCAAATTCTCGCACATCGATTGGCTTTTCCCGAAACCGTTCTAAAATAAAGGCGACTAAGCGTTTAACCGGGGTCATATCCGGTTGTCGTTCAATTAACCCCATATATGTCAGAGTATCCACCACCTCATCCGTATCTTTCCGGAGAACAGCAAAAAAGGTTTTAATCATTTGGTCTCTGGCAATCGATTTTACCTCTGCCATCGTGCCAAAATCATAGAAAATAATACTGCCGTCCTGAGACACTGCCATATTCCCTGGATGCGGATCAGTCTGGAAAAAACCGTCTTCTAATAACTGTTTTAGATAACAACTAATTCCCCGTTGAATAATCTCATTAGTATTGATTTCGCAGGCTTCTAGGGTTTGGCGATCATCAATCTTGATACCGGGCATATATTCTAATGTGAGTATCTTCCTCGTCGTGTAGCGCCAATAAACCGTCGGCACCAGAATCCCTGGATAATTATTAAAATTTTCCCGAAACCGATCGGCATTTTTACCTTCTTGGATATAGTCTACTTCTTGATAGAGTAAATCAAAAAATTCCCGATAAATTGCTTCAAGTTTATACTTCCTTACCCAAGGCAAATACCGATTAGCAAATCGCACCAATTCGTGTATTATTTTAAAATCTAAATTAAAAAGTCGTTCAATCCCCGGACGCTGCACCTTAACGACCACATCTTCCCCAGTATGCAGCCGTGCTTTGTGAACTTGACCCAAACTAGCCGCTGCCAGGGGAAAGGGGTCAAACTCCCGATATAATGCATGAATAGACTGACCCAATTCGGCTTCAATCACCGCGATCGCTTCCGCCCCACTAAATGCCGGAACCCGATCCTGTAAATGCCCCAATGCCTCTATGTATTCTAAGGGCAGTAAATCAGCACGAGTCGAGAGGGCTTGCCCAATTTTAATAAACGTTGGACCTAAATCTAGCAACGCCCCCACCAGCCATTGGGCGCGGCGATTTCGGTGATTGGGCGTATCATTGGCAATGGTTTTGTCCCACCACAAATAGAACATAAACTTCGCCGCCGACTGAAAAATGTCAATCTGGCGAGCGAGGGGCGAATAATTGCGTCGTTGCCAACGGGGTGGCTTGGGCGTAGCCTGGGTCAGCATTCTGCCTTTTGCATGTAATGAATGAGGAAACAGGAGCGAGAAACGATCGTTCTCCTCCTTAATACTGTAAGGTTTTATGGCAAAATGAGCTGCGTTATGCTTACGACTTACCTACATACCCTACTTCATCGGGTTAAGACCCAACCGTATCTCTACTTTCCTCAAAATGTTGTCCCCTGATTTGACAGGTTTATGACTATCTTCATTCACGCCAAGGAGCGAAGGACAAATGACAAATGACAACTTACTCAGATTGTCTTTGTTTTGCTTGCTGTTGAGCCAGTTGGCTGTTTTGGCGATAAAGGATAACCCGATCTTGAGCTATTTGATAACGGGGATGATCGGGCTTAACGGTACTCATCAGAGTCGATGCTTTTTCCCACGCTGCTGCTATATCTAACCACTGAGCCGCTGTATTCGCCGTTGTCCCCGCCGCATCGGCTTGGATGGCTAGTCGCACAGCTTCAGTAAATGGATCAGAGGGTGTCGCTGCTGCTGAAGTTGAGGCAGGTTGGGGGGGAGGGGTTGGTTCTTTAGGAGTGGTACTGGCGTTTAGTGTGGGAATTAGGCGATCATAAACCAACCAACCGGCTAAGAGTAAGAATAGGCTGACGCTAATACCACCAACAAGACTGCGCCGGAAACGATGCTTTTCCTTCGGTTTGCGGGAGGACACCTTGGGAAGCTGAGTTTTCTTCCTCAGTTCAGCTTTAGGAGTGCGAAGTGCCTTTAGCCCTTGCTGAAGCAAGTTAGGCTTACTCAGCACGATGTCTTGAGACCACAACAGATGGTCGGGATTACGGCTAATTTCTTCTAACCATAGCAATTGTTGCTCCTGCACAATGCGGCTGTTAATGTTTACCCGACGAATGGTACGCGGTGCAATGTCTTCTAGGAGTTGTTGAATTTTCTTAACGAGTACGGAGCGCTCAAGGGGTTCGACTACAGGTGCTTCACACAACAGGTGTAACACGCCATCTGCAAAAACCGCTCGAGTTCTGACGCGAGCGTCGGCTAACTGTTGATTCAGAATTTGAATTATCGCCGCCACGCTGCCCTGATGAGCTTGTTTGGCGATATCATCCATCGAATCGTGCATATTTGGTTAAGCTATGGATTGGTAGCTATGGCTGACTGTTGTGACATCCTCCCACACCAAATCCAAGATTCTGGTGTGGGCTTCCAAGCTTCACAACTTGGATTTCCTGGTTTTTCCCTGGCGGGATTTCGACACTTACCTAGACTCAGACGAGTACATTTGAGTCCCCGGTAGACCGTCTGCACAGGCAGTTTCCATTCCCGCGAGCCCCGCGGTACTAGTTCGTTTGATTTGCGTTGGTTGTTGATGATCGAATTCGAGAATCAACTCATGGTGCAGCAATTTCAACTAGCTTTGTGAGCATCTATATCGAAGTCCATGTCAATTTACAACAATGAGGTTGGGGAAGTCCAGTGTATGCCAGCGCCAAATTAAAAATTATGGCGTGGGTCTTATTGCTCCCCCTTTCCCCCACAACTAGATAATTTACACTCCGACTTCCTCAGAAACAAGATATCCCACTGACTTAACCGCGTCATTGGGAATGGGGCGGGACTCAGACCAAGGGACTAAGCCGATCTGGGATAGCTTAGCTTGGTTCTTTCTCGCCGGAAGATAATTTGGGTACTGTATTTACAAAGGTTTACAATTAGTAAAGGAAAATATTATCTAAGCTCGGAGGGTTTTCATGCTGCTCAAATCGACAACTCGTCACATTCGCATCTACACTGCCGAGGTGCAAAACAGCCAATTAGTCGAGAGTAACAACGTTTTAACACTAGACGTTGACCCCGATAATGAATTTAATTGGAGTGAAGATGCCCTGCAAAAAATCTATCGTAAGTTTGATGAGTTTGTCGAAGCCTATAGCGGAGAAGATTTGACCGAATACAATCTTCGCCGTGTCGGCTCCGATTTAGAGCATTACATGCGATCGCTCCTGCAAAAGGGTGAGATTAGCTACAACCTGGAGTGTCGGGCAATGAACTATAGCATGGGATTGCCGCAGGTTGTGTCTCAGGACTCGTAAATTCAACCCTAACGCCAAGTGCGATTGCCTTGTTCATCGGTGCGTGCTTGGCGAATCACATCAGAAATTTCTTCTGCATCCTGAATATGGTGTAGAGCTTTTTCTTCCCCGTCTTCGTCTTTTACGGTGAAGTAAGTGGGGACTTCAATGTGATCACCGGTAATATCAGGAGCATCAACAGCGACTTTCTGTGCTTTTTGCTCTAGGGTTTGCTCCTCTGGCGAGACTTTATCGCCAGGATTGAGCGTATCATTGGTATCTGGGCGTTCTGGCTTATTCATAAGATCCTCGTACTTTGCCTGTCTAGTGTGATCATAAAAACTCTAGGGGGAGATTTACCTCTTTCTAGAGTGAGAATTGTTCTGTAGAAATTGTTTGAGGGTTAAACGCCGATTTTCCAAAAAACGACTCCAAAAACCTGGAATAAACTCATCCATCGTTTCGGCTAATGCCCACATTTCCAGGTTAATCATTTTGTACAACAGGTCATGGGAGTTCTCAATTTGCTCCATAAGCTGTTTAATTTCAACACTCGCAGGGGAGTTGAGCTCCTCAAAGGAGTGATCATCGGAGGTGTCATCATCGGGCTTGGGCATGTCTGTTGGCACTGTGTTAAGCTGATCAGCAATACTCAGAAACTGAAGTCAACCGCTTCCTGGAGTGGGAATTTTCCGAACCGACTCCTCTAAGTCGCAAAAAAGTATTATAAATAAAGTTATTTTTTCCAATAGAGGCAACTGTTGTCTGTCAAAGATCCCCTGAATCCTTGGAATTATAAACCGTGGTGGTGTCAGCCTTGGTCAATTCTCCTGACCGGAGTCGTAATCATCACGGGGAGTTGGGTTCTAGCCAAAACGCTCTGGATAACTCTGATCGTGACTACCCCCATTTTGGTTTGGTGGTTTTACTTTTTATGGCTGTGGCCCCGTCTATTGCGACTCAGTAGCCTAGAGTTGATGAATCGCCAACCCGCTCAAGAGTCAGAGTCTTCTGAAACCATTTATACCTCAGATAAGTAAACGGCTTCTTGAATCAGACGCTAGAATTTGTAATCAGTAGGCTTATTTCGGTAATCCTAGATATAGAGATGCATCGCGATCGCGGCAGTGCGACTTCAATCGCCAACTTATTACTAGCTAGACGTAGCCAAGAGTGTTTCCATGGACAATCCTGCAGCAACCCTTCACTGCCCTAACTACCGCTGTCAGGCTGCCAATCCCCCTGTCAACAAGTTCTGTCAGAACTGTCGCACGCCCCTGAAACGGCGTTATCTGTGGGCGCTGGGATCGGGCTTAGAAGCATATCAGCTCGAATCAGTAATCGCCAACCGTTATGTGTTGGTCAATGAGCGGATTTTACTCGATACCAAACCAGCAACGCCACCGGATACCCCTCAAGAAATTCCGCCGGAGTTGTTGCCCTATTTGAGACTATCTCCCTATGGCTTACATATTCCCCAAGTATACGGGCGGCTGACAGGCAGTGGAGAACACCCAGGTTCACAGATCTGGCTATTGGAAGAGGCGCCAATTCAGGAAACCGATGCGGCTGGATCTCAAGGACAACTATTTCCTCCCCTAAGTCGAGTCTGGAAAGAGGCACCAGCCATACGTCAACTCAACTGGTTGTGGCAAATCGCCAATCTGTGGCAACCCTTAAGCCATGAAGGGGTGGCGACAAGTTTGCTCAATCCCAATTGGCTGCGTCCAGAAGGCTCTATCCTGCATCTATTGGAACTAAGGCGGGATGCGGCACCGACGCTCAAACAACTCGGTCAGTGCTGGTCTCAATTCATTCCAGAAGCATCCTCGCCCGCGACGCAGTTTTTAGACCAACTCTGTGATCAACTGATCCAAGGAAAAATTCGCACCGCCGAACAACTGGTGGGACTACTTGATCAGGCAATCAAAGACTGTGGACAATGGCAATCTCGTCGTTATCAGATTTTTACCAGTACAGATTCGGGTCCAGTTCGTCACCACAATGAAGATGCTTGTTACCCACCGATTGGACAACTACAGAATCCGTCAACGGATGAAAATGCCTTAGCCATCGTCTGTGACGGGATTGGCGGACATGAGGGCGGTGAAATTGCTTCGGGGTTAGCGATTAACATTTTGCGAGAGCAAGTGGAACGCCTCAATTTTGATCGTGACCACTGGAACCCAACCCACCTGACCCTGCAACTCGAACAAGCTGCCTGCGCCGCTAATGACGCCATTAGCCAGCAAAATGATAGCGAATATCGCTCTGAGCGACAGCGGATGGGTACAACCTTGGTCATGGCTCAAACCAGCGCCCATGAAATATACATCACTCATGTCGGAGACAGTCGCGTTTACTGGGTGACGCGCCAAGGTTGTCATCAAATTACCCAAGATGATGATCTAGCCTCCCGTGAAGTGCGATTGGGTTACACCTTTTACCGCTATGCTGTGCGACAGCCCAGCTCCGGTTCATTGATCCAGGCTTTGGGCATGGCATCGTCTACCACATTACATCCAACCACCCAGCGGTTTATCCTCGATGAAGATAGTGTATTTCTCCTCTGTTCCGATGGTCTGAGTGACCATGACCGAGTGGAACAATATTGGCAAACCGAAATTCTGCCCATTCTGGACGGACAGGTTGATGTACCAACCGCCGCCGAGCATCTCATCGAGATTGCTAATCGGCAAAATGGTCATGATAATGTTACCCTGGCATTGATCTACTGTCAGGTAACGGCATCAGGGGACACAAAACCAACAGAACTGGCGCCGCCTCAGCCGGAATCGTTGCCTTTGCCGATAACATCACAAATGCCCACGGTAGCCGCCATTGTACCGTCCCAGCAGAAAACTCAACAATTGATCAGACCAAAGCGGCGTCCTTGGGGACTGCTATTAGCAATTGTTGTACTGTTAGTGGTGGGTGCAGGAATGGCTTACCTATTATTACCTCGGCGTTGGATACAAGGGTTTGTCAGCCAGAGTTCTAATTCTGATCCTCCAGTATCCGTGTCAGTGACTCCATCTCCAACGGCTCGTTCAACGCCAACGCCTGAAACGGTTTCGTCCTTGGAGAACTTGACACTGATGCAAGTGACTCGCTCAACTATTATCAATTCAGAAGGACAAGATGTTCCGTTACTACTGCGACTCAAGCCTCCGGAGGAAAATCTCTCACCGATTCGGTTAGTTCCTAGAGGGAGTGTCTTGCAAGTTATTCGGCAATCGTCCGATTCTGGGGAAGATGATTGGCTCAAATTGAGAGTTTGTTCGGCGGGGACGCGAAGCGCTGACACACAATCGGTACAGACAGCAATTGAACAGTCTGCCAACTCTACCCCAGAATCCCCGACTCTATCGGATGCAAAAGAGCGCGGCAATATTTATCCCCAGGTTCAGCCAGGGGATAGAGGTTGGATAAAAGTTGTCAATATTCGCTCAAATTTTGAATTAAATTTTAACCCAACATCCGAACAATTGGGTGTGTGTACAAGTGAACCTCCCTCTGAGGCTTCAACTCCTGCCCTAAGTTCTCCTAAATCCCCTTAGAGCGTCGGTCTAGTAACGACACTTAGCACTCTTGAAGAAGTAGACTGGATACACAAACCCTAGCCAAGACTGGGTAGACTAATAAGAAAAATGTTGCTCTACATTTGGGCGTTGAATGTCTGATATCGAAATTCCTTGCCTCAGTTTAGCGATCGCACGTCTGTCTACGGCTGGGGCAGATAACTTTGCTGTGTGGGTGATTGAAGCTCCTTATCCTGGGGGTTATGTTCATCATGACTCAATTTGGTCTCCCACTCTGACTCAA
This sequence comes from Coleofasciculus sp. G1-WW12-02, assembly GCF_040219735.1. NCBI lineage: Bacteria > Bacillati > Cyanobacteriota > Cyanophyceae > Coleofasciculales > Coleofasciculaceae > Coleofasciculus > Coleofasciculus sp. G1-WW12-02. The sequence continues at coordinate 25,251 of NZ_JAVJRX010000053.1, forward strand.
ACGTGGTTGGCGTGGCAACAAATGTTTTCTACAGGGAATTTGCCTCCCCTATTGCCCCTGCCTCATCCCTTGACACCTACACCAACATTATCGCCCCAGAGCGAAAACGCCCCGATGCAGACGATTAGCTACGGCGGACGGCTGATGCAGCAGTTGGGAATAGATTTGTGGAATTGGCTATTTGCGGGTTCAATTCAAACAACATTGGCTGAAAGTCGCGGGATTGCTCGGGGACAAAATACATCCCTGCGCGTGCGCTTGGAAATTCGACATCCTGAGCTTATTCCCCTCCCCTGGGAAATTATGCAGGAAATGGCAGGTAAACCCGCTATTTCTCTGTCTACTCAACTGCTGTTTAGCCGCACGACGAGTAATGTTGACTCTCTCAAACCACTAATCCGCCACGATCAAGCTCTGAATATCCTGCTCGTCTTTGGACAAGATGTCCACCGCTCCAGTGGTAACCATTCAGCTGCCAGCCTCCAGCTTGAACAAGAGGCAGGGGTTTTAGAGAATGTTTTCCAATCCTGTCAAAAGTTCAACCCCACAGCCGTTCCCTGCTTTGTCGAAAAGCTCATACAGCCAACACCTGCTGATTTAATTGCTGCTTTGGACACAGGAGGTTATAATATTCTTTTTTATGCCGGTCATGGTGAACCGGCTCCCGATGGGGGTTTACTCTTTTTAAATCCAGACGCCACCATCAATGGCACAGAATTGGCTCAAGTCTTGGTTCGTAATCAAGTGACCTTGGCGGTATTCAATACCTGTTGGGGCGCTCAACCGGATCAGGTGGGAGGTCAAACGATTCCCCGGAGTAGCTTAGCTGAAGTGCTAATTCACCATGGTGTACCCGCCGTTTTGGGTATGCGCGACTCCATTGCCGATCACGAAGCCTTAAGTTTTATCCAAAGTCTTGCCCAAGCCCTAGCTACCCGGATGCCTATTGATCAAGCTGTCGCTGTTGCTAGACAACAATTACTTACGCTCTACAAGTTCAACCAACCGGCTTGGACGTTACCTGTGCTTTACATGCATCCGGAGTTCCCAGGACAGTTGATTGCTTCCTTAGAAGAAGGGATTACTGAGCTTCCCCCTATGCCCAGCCACTGGAATGGCGTACAAACCCCCACAGCTTGCTTACGTTCCTTGAACTCAACGGGTAAAGTTTGGCGAATTCGCGGTGGGCTGATGCGTGTGGGACGCGGACAGGAGAATGATTTGGTTTTGGATGAGGAAATGTGGGTTAGCTATAAACATGCAGAAATTCTCTGTCGCGATACCTTCACCCATCCAGAACAAATCCCGACTTACTTCCTGCGTGATTTTTCTCGCAACGGCACTCATATTTTACGAGCAGATGGGTGGCAGAGAATCCACCATCAGGAAGTGCCATTGGAGTCGGGTAGCCAGCTAAAATTTGGCAGTACTCAAAGTCAAACCCTGGAGTTTATTATTGAAAACATTTAATCCAAAAACTTAACAAATCTTAGAATCACAGGGATTCAAGCCGAGGGTCACATCGGTAAATTCAACCGTTCCCACAATTGCGCCAATTATCGGCACCAACCTTAATTTTCTGAATGATTACGGAACATTCGAGAGTGCTGATGTAGCTATTCCTATCAATTTTCATCTACACCAAAGATCACAGAAGGGGTATTATGACCAGTCAAAATAAACCATACCGAAATTATCAAGATGCTTTGAGTCAAGCCCAAGGAGAACTCATAGAAGTACTTTGGCAACCCGACGACAATTGTTATCCCTGGAATCCCGCTGAACCTGAAGCCCAAGACTATTTGGCAGATCTGGAAGCGGGATTTTCTCTGGATGCTTGTCAAACAGCGGCGGAAATTACCTCAGGCTCACAAACTCTATTCAATCGCTTGCACCAGTGCTGGACATCTCTGACGCCCTCAGATTCTTCAGGTTCAGCATCTGTGAAGCGGTCATTGGCTCAACGGTTTTCCGGCGTTCCGGCGTCTTGGTTGGACGCGATCGCCGACCAAGCTCAACAGGCGTTGTCCATGAACCAGTCATTCGCAGATAAGCTTGTTTTATGCGTTAAACCGTTATTGCCGAACTGGAGTGAAGATGATCTATTAATTTTTGCCCGTCCGTGGGCTTACGCCATGCGAGGCAATCAAGACTTTGGCACTGTTGGCTCAGTCAAATGGTCTGAATTATCGCCCATTGAGCAGGTGCGCTTAAGTTTAGCTATTGCCCATTATACTCTCACGCAACTGGACAACCCTCCTGAGGATCATTAATTACCGGGTTCATTTGTCTTATGGTAGAGGTGGGCGGGAGACACTCTGGCACAGTTGTTCAGTGATCACTGAGCAAGAAAACCCGCCCAAGCGTCAAAACCAGGCTCCAGGTCAAATCACAGATTTGGCTTTTCGCCTTAACTAAAAGGCGGCAACAGAGGCTGCAAGAGGGTAATGAAATAGTACACTAAGGGAGCCGTAAAAACATAGCTGTCTGTGCGGTCTAAAATACCACCGTGACCAGGAATTAATTGTCCTGAATCCTTGACACCTGCATCTCGTTTCATCATTGATTCGGTTAAGTCTCCCAAGAGGCTAGCCACCCCAATTAAGGTGCCGAAAACAAATCCACTGAGTTGCCAATTCGACCATTGCAGATACCAAGCCCCAGCCATAGCCACTGCTCCACTAGCGCAAAGCCCGAAAATTGCGCCTTCCACTGTCTTTTTGGGACTAATACTCGAAAGGGGAGTTCGACCAAAAAACTTGCCAAAACTATACGCACCAATATCGGCTGCCCAAATACAGCCAAAGGCGAGTAGAGTAACAGTTAAACCTTGGGACAGAACCGTTAGGTTAGTCCAAGGGTGAAGCCAAGAGCCATTGAACGAGAAACTATTGATGCTAGCTGTAGCATTCAGTGGCAATGAAACCCCTCCATCTAAGCCAACACGCAATCGTATCCAGTAGCTAGGCAGATAACCGGCATAGAGTAATCCCAAAATCGAAGCGGCAATATCCGCAATCGTCGCCATTTTGGGTTGAAAGAGCAGGTAAAAACAAATCAAGGTTCCGGCGATGGGAAAGGCGGCATCCGTAAGATTAGAGTTAAGGGCGGCTGTCACCAATAAAAGCTGACTCACAACTAACGTCGTTTTAGCCGCAGGCGCAATTCCTTTTGCCTGAACCAGTTGAAAATATTCCAATTGACCCAAATAGACGATGACACACAGGCCGAGGGTAAAATACCATCCTCCCGCTACAATCATCCCCATCGCTAGGGTAATCGCTACAATTCCACTAAAAATTCGAGACCAGGGCATAGAACTTTGGTTGACACAAGACAGTCCCAATTAACTGTCTAGATGAAACTATTACATTAAGATTAACAATCTGGCAGCACTCGCAGTTAGTCAATTTGAGGATGGGTAGGTGCGAGTTATCAACTTTGAAATGTTTATGGTAAGCTGTTACACATTTATTGTGCATACCCTTACACCCCATACCCCTGATAAGGACTTCACTCTTGTTTATTTAGATGCACATCAGTGTGTGGAAGGTTACGAATCCAACTTCTCCCCACTGAGGATAAACATGGGATTAACAGCGGCAAAGATTTGATGAGTGCCTCGGGTCTCCAAGCGATTGATTGACGATTGCACAACCTCGATATTACGAGCTTGTAACTCAGCCAAACCTTCTGAGAGGGTATAAAGACTCTCTAAATTACTAGCTGTGGCAACAATCCGACCTTGGGGTTCTAAGTAATGCCAGACTTCCTTAAGAATTTCTTTAATCGGGCGTCCTCCCTCAATGCAGGCTCTATGGGGTTTTCCGGGTAGATTGGGGAGACATTCCGGCGCCGATCCTTCGATAACGTCAACATTCTCAATGCCGAAGCGGGAACAGTTGCGTCGAATCAGGTTCGCCACATCTTCATCCCGTTCTACCGCCACAATTTTACCGTGAGGAGAAAGTAATCCGGTTTCCACAGCAATCGTACCTGTCCCTGCACCGATATCCCAGAGCAAGGAATGGGATTCTAGGCGCAATGCGGAAATAATCAGTAAGCGTGCTTCTCGCTTAGTCAGGGGAATACCGGGCAAGCGCTCGAATAAATCATCGGGAATACCAGGAGTGGTATAGTTCCACAGGGGAGAAGACATTCTGTTGATCCTTGGTCATTAGTCCTTACTGTATAACAACGTTGACGCTGTTTAAGCTAGGGTCACTACACCCAGTAATATAGCCGCCAAAATGCTGAACCTGTCGCAGATAGTCCACCGTAGCTGACGCGATCGCAAATCCTGGAATTAAAACGGGAATACCAGGGGGATAGGGACAAACCCATTCAGCACTAATTTTACCTACGCTTTGTTCAAGAGGTAACCGTTCTTTCGGGGCAAAAAAGGCGTCGCGAGGGGACATCGACGGTTCCACGATTAACCCGGAAACCATTCCCGGTTGGTATAAATTCTGCCTAGGGCGAGAATCGGGACGACAATAGCGCTGGCTTAAGTGGGCAAAGGCTTGTACTAACTGCTGAATATCATCAGTGGTGTTTCCTAAACTCATGATAAACGTCAGATGTTGGAATGTCGGTAACTCGGCGGTTACACCCAACTGCTCACAAAAAATTTCATCGGCTTCAAACCCACTGAGCCCCAACGCTGTAACCTTCACCGTCAGCCGGGTAGGATCTAGGGTAAAACAACCCGGAGTGTTTGTGGCGTCTAAAACCGATAATCCAGGAATTTGTTGAATCTGTTCTCTCGCCACCTCAGCCAGCCCTAGAGTGCGGCTAAGCAGCTTTTCCCCATACAGCACCATTTGTTGTCGTGCGGCGTCTAGAGAGGCTAAGAGGAGGGCGCTGGGACTGGTAGACTGGACAAGCTGTAGGGCTTGACTCAATCGTTCAGGATCAATGCGATCACCTTTAATGTGCAGCATTGAGGCTTGGGTCATAGCTGCCAAAACCTTATGGGTGGATTGTATGGTTAAATCAGCCCCGGCTGAGATTGCACTCGGAGGCAAATCAGGGTGAAAAGTCAGGTGCGCCCCGTGCGCCTCATCAACCAGCAAAGGAATATTGTAGTGATGCACCCGTTGTGCGATCGCGTGGATATCCCCGCACACGCCATGATAGGTCGGATAAAGCAGCATCACCGCTTTGGCATCCGGATGTTGCTTTAGGGCTTGGGTAACGGCGTTTGGAGTAATGCTGTGTGCTAAATCCCCCGAAGGATCATACTCTGGGGTAATAAAAATCGGACTCGCACCAGACAAAACCAAACCTGCGATCGCGGATTGATGACTATTGCGAGGCAAAATTAGCTTATCTCCTGTACCGCAAGTGGCTAAAATTGCCGCGATTACCCCACAGGTTGAGCCATTAACCAGAAACCACGTTTTATCTGCACCAAACGCCGCCGCCGCTAACTCTTGCGCCTCCTGAATCACTCCTGAAGGGGCAAATAAGTTATCAAAATCGGGCAATTCAGGTAGATCACTCTCAAAGACTGATTTTCCCCAGAGGTTCACCAGCCGATCAGATATACCTTTTCCCCGCTTATGACCTGGGGCGTAAAACGGCGCGTGAGGGCGTCCAGCACAGGCTTGTAAGGCATCGAGTATGGGGATAGTCCTTTGTCCTTCGTCTTTTGTCATTTGTCATTTGTCATTTGTCCTTACTCTGCCATCGAGGGTCAGCAACTGTAACCTAATTCCTACTCAGCTCTACTCATCCCTACCCATCTTTAAGTAGGGATGATGTAAGTTGATCAACAAACTCCCTGAGTCGCTCTTGCCAGTCAGGGATTGCTTTTAGTTTTTCCTTAGTACGAGAAAAAGCTCTCGCGTATGCAATGGTTAAACCGTCATAAACAAATCGGTTCATCTAATTGGAAAAAAGCCCAAATCAAAATAGCCCGTTTACACCGGAAAATAGCCAATATCCGTAAAGACACGCTGCATAAACTCACCTCCTATTTAGCCCAAAACCACAGCCGGATAGGAATAGAAAACCTGAATGTATCCGGGATGATGGCTAACCACAAACTAGCTAAAGCTATTCAGGATATGGGCTTCCATGAGTTCAAGCGCCAGTTAGAGTACAAGTGCCAGTTGTATGGGTCAACCTTGGTTGCAGTAGACCAGTGGTATCCTTCAACCAAGACCTGTTCCCAGTGCCATACTGTCAAAGACTCAATGCCCTTATCTGAGCGAGTTTTCCAGTGTGACAACTGCGGGTTTGAGTGCGACAGAGACTTGAACGCATCGCTCAATTTAGACAGGTTCCGCCAGTTAGGTGGGGGAGAGCCTGTGGACTGGTTGAGTGCCGACACCGCCAGAGTGAAGCAGGAAGTAAGCATCAAGCTAAGTTTGACTACGGTTGATTAGCTTTGATTCGGTCTTATGTAACGGTCTTCAAGGGTCACGCGCCATGCCATCGAGGGTCTTCAAAACTCAAAACTCAAAACTCAAAACTTACTCCCTTAATGTTGTAATATAAAGTATTTGGGTAAAAATTAGTCAGGTACACAAGGAAGTTCTATGTCGCGATATCGAGGTCCGCGCCTGCGGATTGTCCGTCGTCTGGGCGATCTGCCCGGTTTGACTCGCAAATCCCCCCGTCGTTCATACCCACCCGGTCAACATGGTCAAGCTCGCCGGAAGCGGTCAGAATATGCGATTCGATTGGAAGAAAAACAGAAACTCCGCTACAACTACGGAGTCACGGAAAAGCAATTGCTTCGCTATGTTCGTAAAGCACGTAGGGCAACGGGTTCCACGGGTCAAGCGTTGCTAGAACTGCTAGAAATGCGACTGGATAACACCGTATTTCGTTTAGGAATGGCAGGTACTATTCCAGGTGCGCGTCAGCTTGTGAATCACGGTCATGTGATGGTCAATGGTAGGGAAGTGAATATCGCTAGCTACCAATGCCGTCCCGGTGATGTGATTATGGTTAAAGATAATGAGCGCTCTCGGGGTTTGGTGGCAAAAAATCTGGAATACCCCGGATTGGCAAATCTACCGAGCCATTTAGAGTTTGACAAGAAAACATTCACGGGTAAGGTCAATGGTGTGATTGAGCGTGAGTGGGTCGCTCTGCAAATTAACGAACTGCTGGTGGTTGAGTTCTATTCACGGAAAGCGTAGATTGGTCATTGGTCATTGGTCATTGGTACCAGGAAAAAACAAAGGACAAATGACGAATGACAATGGCTATCCACCAATTTGTGACATGGTGCGAGTGTAGTAACCATCAGTGCCAGAGTCTCGCTGTTTAAAGTTGATATCTGGTTTAATCGCTAGTAACTGCTGCACTCGCGCTCTTAACTGGGCGAGATCAACGCCGCTACGCAGAGCGGTTTTTAAGTCAATTTGACCCGTTTCATTGAGTAAACAGGGGCGCAACCACCCATCAGCGGAGAGGCGCATACGGTTACAGCGATCGCAAAAACATTCGGACATCTGACTGATAAAGCCGAGAGTCCCCAAGGCATTAGGAATCTGGAATACATCAGCCGGTCCATTCCCGCGCACATTCGACTCAACTAAGCCCCAGCGATCGCGGATTTGCTGGCGTAGTTCCTCAGAAGGAATCCAGGCGCGATCGCTAAATAATTCAGGATTGCCAATCGGCATAAACTCAATAAACCGAATGTGCCAATGGCGCTCAAGGGTAAGTGCGGCTAAATCCAGGACTTCTGAGTCATTCACCCCTGGAATAACGACGATATTCAATTTCAGCGGATCAAACCCAACCCGATGTGCCGCCTGAATTCCGTCCCAAGTTTGCCGCCAGCGCGATCGCCCCCGATTCCCGATAATTTTGTCAAAGGTATCAGGATTGAGAGAGTCCAAGCTAATATTAATCCGCCGCAATCCCGCATCATACAAGTCTTGTGCCATGCCTGCGAGTAAAAAGGCATTCGTCGTCATCGCTAAATCTTCGGTTTGATCCAGCGCAGCAATTTCTCTGACCAACTCTACCACCCCTGGACGCAGTAGCGGTTCTCCACCCGTCAGGCGAAACTTTCTAAACCCGACTGGGATAAACACCTCTTTCAATAGCGTCAGCAGCTCCTCATGGGTGAGGAGTTCCTGTTGCAGGATATAGTCAAGTTCTGACCCGTCCGGCATACAGTAGTGACAGCGGAAGTTACAGCGGTCAATGAGGCTAATCCGGAGATAATCGACAGTGTTCATTATATTTTCTAGTTATCGTACAAGACTCCAGGGGCGAAAACTGCCAATATAATTCCCTCTCCCCCATCGATAAGCGGCTATTGTTCTATGATAGGTATCTTCAACTCATCGGAAGCTAAGGATTATGTATTCAATGCATAGAGCAGAACAAAAACTAAATTGGCACAATCCTGGCACACCTATCCTGTCGGTGTATGTAACTATTAACATGTGAACGTTGAGGCGCATCACTCCTATGTTAGGCAAGTTATTGGATGGTCGTTACCAAGTCAACCAAGTCCTCGGTGCAGGAGGATTTGGTCGCACGTACCTGGCACAAGATACCCGGCGTCCCGGTAGCCCAATTTGTGTGGTCAAACACCTTCAGCCGGCTAATCGTGACCCCAATTTCTTAGAAACCGCCCGACGCCTGTTCAACAGCGAAGCGGAAACCCTAGAAGTGCTGGGCAATCACGACCAGATCCCGCGTCTGCTTGCCTACTTTGAAGAAGACCAAGAATTTTATCTGGTTCAGGAATATATTGAAGGGCATCCCCTCAGCAAAGAGTTGATACCGGGTCAACCGTGGGATGAGACGCGAGTTATTGCCCTGCTGCAAGAACTCTCAGAGGTTTTAGAGTTTGTTCATAATCGTGGCGTGATTCACCGGGATCTTAAGCCAGATAACTTAATTCGGCGTAATTTAGATAAAAAGTTAGTCTTATTGGACTTTGGGGCGGTTAAGCAAATCCGGACTCAACTGGCGACTTCTCAGATGCAGATGAGCAATACGGTTGCTGTGGGGACTCCGGGTTATATGTCCAGCGAACAGGCTTTGGGTCAACCGCGTCCCACCAGCGATATTTACGCCTTGGGAATTATTGGTATCCAGGCAATTACGGGTCGTATGCCTGCCGAATTGCAGGAAGATTTAAATACGGGCGAACTGATCTGGCAGCATCTTGCACCCGTGAGTCCAGGGTTGAAGAATATCCTGACCCGGATGGTGCGCTATCATTTCAAAGACCGCTACCAGTCAGCCACAGAAGCCTTACAAGCGGTGCGATCGCTCACAGCCTCCCCTTCTACTCCTTACAGTCAGCCGATTCCGCCTTCTAGACCAACGCCACAACCCACACCCCTATCGGAACAAGGCACTCTGGCAGTTTCCCCAGCAGCACCACCTCGACAACCTGCCCCTCCTCCCCCTCCTCGCCCTCCTGAACCCACACCCCCATCTGAACCGAACCGCGCCCCATTAGTCATTGGTATTGGTTTAGTCGTGGCTATGGCAGCCGCAGGCATGGCGTATGGCATTCGTCAGGGTTTATCCGGTCAAGGAGTGGCACGAGGGAATTGTACGGTGACGGCTCAAAGCTTGAACGTGCGATCAAACCCCAACGCAGCGGTTGTTGGTACGGTTAATAAAGGCACAAACTTATCCCTAACTGGCACCAAGCAAGGGGATTGGGTGGAAATTCGTTCACCGAAACAAGGATGGGTTTTTGAGCAGTATATCGATTGTGCCTCTGTGGATACCATTGCTGAGCAACCTGCTAGCCCTACCCCAGAAGAAACTCAACCGAGTCCGACTCCAGTTGAGGCAAAACCCAGTCCCAGTCCAGAACCAACTCCAACCCCGCAAAAATCCCCCAATCAACCCAAACCCGATAATGGGGCAAAGGTCTTGACAGAAGCAGCCCAAGAGTATCAACAGGGTAACTTAGATAAAGCGATCGCGGCGGCTCAATCGGTTCTCCCCAGTAGTCCGGCGTTTGAGGATGCTCAAAAGAACATCGAGACTTGGCAAAAGGAATGGGGGGAAGCGAAAACCAAATTCGATAAGATTGAGCAAGCCTACAATGAAGGTCGCTATGTTGATGTGATCATTTATGCCGCAGACAGCGATTTTCCAGAACAACGCTATTGGCGAGAAAAGTTAAATGGATTAGTTCGCCAAGCTACCCAGCGTAAAAATCAAGGGGATACGAATCAGCAAAACCCGCCGTCATCAGAACAGTCCAATCCCCAAAACCCTAAACCGGACACACAACAACCCGTTCAACCCTCACCTAAACCCACAGGGGACAATTCAGTGCCAATTTGTGAACCGGAAGCCCAAGAAGCCTGTTGATATAGCAGTAGACACATCGATTAGAGACGTTGCATGCAACGTCTCTACACGAGATTTTTCTCTGTTAGTTCGCGCAGGCGGACTGTGTTTTGTTCATTTAATTCCGCCTAACCCACCCTACACCTGTATAGTTTTTGTTCTCATTCTCTTAACTACCAAGGATTTCCCACCAGGGTAAACGAACTCCAATAGTAAGGATGACTTAAATTAATATTCCCCTGGTTCAGTAATTCCTCTGGTAAAGAAATCCTAGCCGATGGTGTCACTAATTCATCTCCGTCTAATTTCACTTCCCCCCGCATCATTGCCAGTTGTGCTTGTCGCAAGGCTTCAGCTTTAATGGGGGCTTGTTTTAACTGTTGATAAAATATGGTCATCAATCCTAATGTCCCAGTATCACTGACATACCAGAGACTACCCAATGCCGATTTTACCCCAGCTTGTACCGCTAATCCGGTAAATCCTAACTCCGCTTGTTCATCCCCTAAGGCTGAACGACAGGCACTTAATACCATCAGTTCGACTGGGGGATTATCTAATTGCAACTCTCGCAACTTGTCTAGGGTTAATCGGGTATTCCAAAACTGAATATAGGAGTTATTAGGTTTTCCCGGTTTAAATTCTCCATGGGTGGCGAGATGGAGAATACCAAACGGTTGATTAGCGCGGGCTTGTTTAAGATTTTCTAGGGTAAAGGTTTGGTTAAGAAAGGACGTACCTGACCACAACTGATTGGTAATCAGGGATAACTCTTTGGGGACAGCAGGTAAAGGGTCTTGTTCGGTAAATTCCGAAGCACCCATGGCTAAGATATTAGCATCTCGGATATCCACATACCGGGTATCGGTGAGGCTAAAACTGGGCATTAACCCCACGCTGTAGTTCTCGATAATAAATTGTTTTCCGTCATAGAGTGTAGCGATGGGGAGGGAACGCAAGCCACTATCCATAACGAAGCTAAGATTATTAATTTGTTGGGCTTGTAATTCTTCTGCGATGGGGGAAATTAACCAATCATAAAGTTGTTGTGCAGACTGTTTATAAGGACGAGGAATACGAACATCGGTGACAGCGCGACGTAATTGTCGCACTTGTTGCAGAACTTTCTCTCGTGTTGCACCCGGTACGGGACGACGAATTACATCTCCAGAGGCGGTAACTAGGATCAGTTCCAGTTGGTCAGTGGGTTGAGGATTGGGGTTAGTTGAAAGTTGTTGGTGTTGAGGTGTGGACGGGTTAAACTGCCAAAGGATTTCGTTTGGGTCTTTGGGATTTGGTTTTTCGGGAGTGGGGGTTTGGGGTTTAAAGAAGGCGTAAATTAGGGCAGGTTTTATGCCAGTAATTTGTTCAATTTGATTGAGTGTTACTTTGGTTTCTTGAGGCGTAACGGCGCGGGTATTTCTAACCCCTAGATAATTTTCATAAGCATTAGTAAAGTTGCCTTCTTGTTGAGCCACTTCAGTTTCAGCAGCTTGAGTCGTAGTGGGGTTGGTTGTGGTGGGGACGGATGCTGACTCGGAGGATTCGGAGGTGTTTTCTTCTTCGGCTAATTGATTATTATCTTTTTTCGGAAGTTCACTAACTTCATTTGGTTGGATAACATCAACGGGATTAATTAAGGGTTCATCCACAGGGGTCACAGGTGAATCATCTATAGGTTCTTCTTCAGGAATCGTCTGTGCATCAACACTAATAATTTCGATGTCGCTGTCTATCTTGGTAAAGAGCAAGGATTGTGTTGGACGGATGGTAATATCACCATCGGTAATTGCACCAACTGTGCCATTAGTTGTGGCATTACCAATAATAAAAGGAGTCTCGCCGTTACCACCATGGCGGATAGTAATATTACCATTATCATCCCCGCCAGCGCTGGATATGCTTACGGCTTCACCGTTAGCGTCTGTAAAGGTATCAGTGGCGCGGAAAAATTGACCTGCGGTGATATCAATGTTACCGCCTTTGCCATTGTTACCCCCTTCAGCGTTAATAAAACTGACTTGAATATCACCAATGGGGTCAAGGGTGACATCACCGCCATCGCCAGAACTACCGCTGCTATTAATTTCACCCAAACTCATCGAGTTTAAGGCTTGGATGAGAATATCACCGCCACTGGTTCCGGAACTTGTCAGGTTGTTGGTGGTGATAACTCCATTATTGCTGGTTAGGGTAATGTCTCCACCCGGATTGATGGTTGAATTAGTCTTGATGTTCGCGGTATTAATGGTTTGATTTGCGGTAATAGTAACGTTGGTTGCTGTAATATCTTGGGTAGTAACATTGTTGGCACGACTAATCGTCAGGTTATTTAAGGGAGTGATGTTACCAATATTTCCCATGACGCTAATATTACCCATCCCTGCATTGAGGGTAAGTCTCTGAGTTCCATTAATTGCACCGTTAAGATTGATATCACCTGCGCCACTGTTGGTATTAATGACGACGGAATTCCCCAGATTGGTGTTACCTGCAATTGTAATGTTCTGGTTGGCGGTAGCAATATTGGCGTTCAGGTTTGTGGTTGCACTGTTGAGGGTAATGGAGGCATTCCCTGAGCCGATGATGGTTCCGTTGACATCAATGGTTCCCCCCTGAATGGTGACAGGTTTGTTAAATTCAATTGGGTTTATGGTGACGGGGTTTGTGTTACCTTGTCCGATGGTTAGGGTATTAAAGTTAGATTGGAATGCATTTAATTCACTCGTTGTCAAATCTAAAGCGGCGCTGGTGTTATCGGTTGCACCAATGGTAATGGCTTGGTTGGATGTGGCGGGTTGTAGGGTGAGTCTGTTGCCATTCGTGACTGAACCTAAACTATTAATTTCACCGGCTTTTAGGGTTAAGGAGTGACCATTAGCATTTAAGTCGAAGGCAAAAGACAGAGTAGTTAGTCCAGCATCCAAGGTCACATCGTTGTCTAGAGTGACTGGACTATTAAAGATAAGGTTGTTTCCTGTGGTGATGTTTCCGATAACGTTAGTGTTACTTGAATTTACCTCTAATCCGCCGTTAATCGTCAAAGGTGACAATCGGATTGCATTGGTATCGTTGAGGATAACGTTTCTGGCACTGCTAATGGCTACTGTATTGAAGTTATTGGCATTGTTGAGTGTAATGTCATTGTTATTAGCATTTAATGTTGCCGTGCCATTGGCTACACTCAAATTACCACTATCCGTAATCGCGCCATTAGCACTCACGCCTAAAGTGCCAGTAATAGTCGAAGTCCCTAAATCAATCCCATTGATGTCGTTTAAGGTAACATCTCTGCCACTGCTTACAGCTACGGTGTTAAAATTATTGGCATTATCTAGGATGATATTATTAGTTCCAGCATCCAGAGTGGTTGTACCCGTAATACTCACGGAGTCACTATCAGTAATGTTGCCCCCAACTGTGGTCAATTTGAACTCACCATTGATACTGGATGCTCCCAGCTCAATATTTCCAGTATTGGATAGGAACACACCACCGGAATTTGTCGTTGCTTGAAGTTGACGAACTTGAGTCGATAGGGGATTTGCCATATCCCCCACGGCGGCGGTTGTGCTTAATACTAATTTCCCATCAGTTCCGCCAATAGTAATATCAGGGTCACTCGTTCCGCTGGTGATTGTGCCAGTATTCAGGGTGAGGGTTTTGTTATTACCCAAGGTAATGCCGTTACTAAAAGCGACTGACCCACCATTGAGGGTTAAGTTATAGTTGGTGCTACTCAGATTTACAGCGCCTTGGGAACCAATACTGATAGCACCTGTACCCGAAGTGCGACCAATTGTGACGGTTCCTGTGGAGGAAAGATTTGCTAAATCAGTCGCATTCAGATTAAAAGTTCCATTAGTGTCATTTAGAGCAATAGTACTGGTATCATTGGTAGGTTTTAGGGTAATATTACCTCCCGTCTCGACAGTGCCTGTAACGTTGACATCGGTGGCAGTTACGTCTAGATTGCCAGTCATTGTGGAAGCACCTAAATCAATACCATTGGTATCGTTTAAGGTAACATTTACGCCACTGGTGACGGCTACTGTGCTGAAGTCGTTGGCATTATCTAAGGTGATATTATTGCCATTGGCATTTAATGTTGTGCCACCAGCTACACTCAAAGCGCCACTATCTGTAATCTCACCCCCAGCAGTAACACCTAATGTGCCAGTAATAGTCGAAGCGCCTAAATCAATAGTATTGCTGTCGTTTAGGGTAACATTTGCGCCACTGGTGATGGCTACTGTTTGGAAGTCGTTGGCATTATCTAAGGTGATATTGTTGCCATTGGCATTTAATGTTGTGCCACCCGTAACACTCAAAGCGCCACTATCTGTAATCGCACCCACAGCAGTCACACCTAATGTGCCAGAAATACTCGAAGCGCCTAAATCAATAGCATCGGTATCGTTTAGGGTAACATTTGCGCCACTGGTGACGGCTACTGTGCTGAAGTTATTGGCATCATCTAAGATGATATTGCCATTGGCATTTAATCGGGTTTCACCAGCTACACTCAAAGCGCCACTATCTGTAATTTCACCCCCGGCAGTAACACCTAATGTGCCAGTAATAGTCGAAGCGCCTAAGTCAATAGCATTGCTGTCGTTTAGGGTAACATTTGCGCCACTGGTGACGGCTACTGTGCTGAAGTTATTGGCATTATCTAAGGTGATATTGTTGCCATTGGCATTTAATCGGGTTTCACCAGCTACACTCAAAGCGCCACTATCTGTAATCTCACCCACAGCAGTAACATCTAATTTGCCAGTAATACTAGAAGCGCCTAAATCAATACCATTGGTATCGTTAAGGGTAACATTTGCGCCACTGGTGACGGCTACTGTGCTGAAGTTATTGGCATTATCTAAGGTGATATTGTTACCATTGGCATTTAATGTTGTGCCACCAGCTACACTCAAAGCGCCACTATCTGTAATCGCACCCACAGCAGTAACACCTAATGTGCCAGTAATACTAGAAGCGCCTAAATCAATAGTATTGCTGTCGTTTAGGGTAACATTTGCGCCACTGGTGACGGCTACTGTGCTGAAGTTATTGGCATTATCTAAGGTGATATTGTTGCCATTGGCATTTAATGTTGTGCCACCAGCTACACTCAAAGCGCCACTATCTGTAATCACACCCCCGGCATTAACACCTAATGTGCCAGTAATACTAGAAGCGCCTAAATCAATGGCATTAATGTCATTGAGAGTAACATTTCTGCCATTTGCGGCTACTGTACTGAAATTATTAACGTTATCTAGAATAATATCGTTGCCATTGGCATTTAAGGTAGTGCCACCAGTGACAGTGAGATTTTCCAAGTCGGTGATATCGCCATTAGCCGTGATGTTAAGAGTACCAGAAATGTTAAAAGGTTGGTTAAAAGGTTCTAATTTCTCGGAACTTCCTAGCTGTATCCCATTGATATCTTTGAGTGAGACATTATTCCCACTATTGACTAAAATCTCATTAAAGTTATTGCCGTCATTATTGAGGGTGATGTTATTCCCTGCACCTGCGGCTAACCGAGTTCTACCGCCAATATCTAATGTTGTACCAGCCCCCTGTGTAATTGCACCATTGGCTGTAACTATCAGGTTATTTTCTCTGGTTGAAATACTTTGATTGAATTCAACAGCGCCCCCTGCCTGAAACTCTAAAGCCAATCCATCCCCTGGTGTAGTTGGCATATCGCTATCAAATATCTGCCCGTTGATGATGATATTGTTAGCCGCTATCAAAGTTAGGGTCTTAATGCCCCTGGTGTTGAAATCCAAGTTGGTGGCTAGAGTGATATTTCCCTCTTGAGTCCCTGCGGCTCCTGTATCCACAGTGACATTACCCATACTTAAGCCAGCTAAGAGCGTATTAATATTGAGTACTGAATCATTCGCCGCAGCGGTAAAATTAGGCGCGGTGCCACCAATGGTATTAGCCGCCCCACTAATGGTGATATTGTAAGGGTCAATTAACCATGTTCCTCCATCCCCAGCCGGTGCTGTGATATCGGGCGCTATAGGAACATCCAAGAATCCCGCACTACTGGTTTCGACAAAACCGCCATTGCCCCCACGTTCCCCACCTCTAGCGCTAATATGACCATAAGTACGAGTCGTCTGATTTGACCAGACAATAGTTCGACCCCCATTCCCCCAATCTAAAGCATCAGCGTTAATCGTCGAATCTTCACTAATAAAAGTCACATCAGCATTGGGAATCGGTTCAAGTCCTTTTTCACCGCCACCAATTCGTACAGTACCCCCGCCATGGCTTCCTGATGCGTCTATATTGGCGCCAATTAAACCTACCTTATTGCCAATTACATTAATCTCACCCCCAATTGAGGATGAAGAGGGCGAGGGCGCACGTCGGTGCGCCCCTACCGCCCCGGAAACATCAATTTTACCTGATACAATCGCGACTCCTGTCTCTTTGGGTAAGGTGACTCCAGTGTCTGCTAGTTCGACATCGCCCGATTCGTTAACCTCGACGCCTGTATCAACCTCTTCCCCCTTCCCGGTTAATAATTCAGCTAAATCTCCAGGTTTGACTGGCAATATTGACCCGTCTTTAGCCTTGGATGGTTCAACCTCCAGAGACAATAATCCTCCGGGGCGAGAAATCTTGACTAAATTAGAACCGGGAACCGCCGCCACGGTAATGGTTCCCCCTGGTGCGTTTAGTGTCCCTGTATTAACGACATTGCCAGCGAGTAGGGTTAAATTTTTCCCTTCTGATACCGCTAATTCGCCAGCATTAACAATACTTCCCGCCTCGGATACATCAAAGGCAAATTGGTTGGGTGTCCCCACTAAGTTCTGATAATCATTCGCGCCAATGGCATTAAACCAATTGCCATTGCCAAACCCTATACCTGTGGCGGTGGTGGCGATAAAATCAGCCGGGACGTTTAATCTAGCATCTGCACCAAAAATCATCCCCGCCGGATTCATTAAATATAGGTTGGGATTGCCGCCGGTGACTTGAATCAACCCGTTAATTACAGAGGCGTCACCGCCCACGACGCGACCAAGAATATTGTTTAAATTAGGATTTGCCAGAAAGTTGGCGATTTGATTGGTATCTAAGCCAAATTGCTGAAAACTGTGGAAGAGGTTTGCCCCATCAGCCGAAAGACTACCACCAGAAATATCGATGCGGTTTCCATCCGGTGTGATAATTGTACCTGTACCGTCTGCGGCTGGGATAATTGGCTGCGCCAGAACTAGGACTTCAGAGGATGTGCCAAGGCTGAAAATCCAAAGCCAAAATCCGGTAACAGCGGCTTTTAAAACATGTACTCTGTTCATGGCTGATTCGTTGACCCAGCGCAGGTTGGGTTTCAAGGGGACTTTTAATAATACTCGCTTCGTTGCCGATCTACATATTGGCTCTAGCCCATCTGCTTTCGCTGCGATCGCGCTCACTCTTTTTACGCTAACAATCCCACCCTACTGGCATTGTACAAAAATAAATCTTACAGGTTTTCTGGGCGCAAGGATGGTGCCCCTACGAAGTCTCAAATTTTGGTATCACGCCACTCACTAGAGTCTGGCATTAGGCAATCCAGGGAGCTGGCAACTTTACTCACAATACTCCTTGATGGCATGATAACCGACTTTAATCAGATTTAACCTGATCGTCAAGCCGAATCGCAAAAGATTAACAATTCTCAAATTAGTCAAGTAACTATGTAACTTTATATTTAGAATGAATCGCAATAGTTGATTGAGATCATCCTAATCGGCACAAAATAAATTAAGTAGTAGAAGAACTCCGAGCAGGTTTGGTTACCAAACCCCTACTGCTGTCACTTGTCCTTAGTTCCCATTTTCAAGCCACCCCCTGACACTATCATAACTATCACCCGGCAACCCATTTGACTGGTCAGAATTCGCTATCATCCAATCATGGCTCTTTATCTGAAGAGAGTTTAATTTGGGCTAGTTATGTTATATTTCTTTACATATACACCCCGACTGTCGCTTACATCAATATGGTTGTGTCTATAAAAAGCCGAAACCAGCTTGATTGGCACTCAAGCGATCTAAAACAGGAGCAATCGGATACCATCATTGCTCAAGGGGTAACGATGGAATATAAGTCAGGCAATCAGCGCTATCAAGTACTCAAAGGGATTGACTGGCAAATTAAGCGTGGCAATATTCAAATTCTCATGGGACCATCGGGTTCAGGGAAAACGACGTTACTCTCTATTCTGGCAGGACTACTGACGCCTTCACTAGGCAATGTCTCCCTACTCGGAGAAGAGATAACCAAAATGTCCAGCGCCAAGCTAGCCCGCTTTCGGCGACAGAAAATTGGCTTTATTTTCCAGCATTTTAACCTGTTCCCGGCGCTAACGGCAGCGGAGAATGTGGAAGTTGTGCTGAATATAAAAGGGATTCGCGGGACGAAAGCGCGACATCAAGCGCAGGAGTTGCTCGAACATGTTGGATTAGGGTTGCACGCCAATCAACGCCCTGCTAACTTGTCTGGGGGACAGAAGCAACGAGTCGCGATCGCACGTTCCTTAGCCGGTCATCCTAAGATTATTATGGCAGATGAGCCAACGGCAGCACTAGACTCGACCAGTGGACATCGGGTGATTGAATTATTGCGGCGGTTGGCAAAGGAGGAAGGGTGTACAGTACTTATGGTTACCCATGATCCCCGCATCCTAGATGTCGCTGACCGAGTAACCTATCTCGAAGACGGGATTTTAAAGATTTGAGCAGGAAAGGAACCACAGAGGCACTCCAGAACAGGAGTTTTTGTGTGCTATTTGGCTTGAGTTCTTGCCAGGGGACAGAATCTGATTGAAAATGATGCCAGGTCTCGGTTAAAACGGGTTCAAGTATGGGTTGGTCTACTAGTAGCGCTGTATCTTTTGGCACACCTTAAGTAAAATTTATGCGGTATCTGATTACAAGTGCGTTGCCCTATATCAATGGGATTAAACACCTGGGCAATTTGGTCGGTTCTATGCTTCCGGCAGATGTCTATAGCCGTTTCCTGCGACAGGAAGGCGAATCCGTTCTATTTTTGTGTGCCACGGATGAACATGGTACACCGGCTGAATTAGCCGCATTGGAAGCCGGATTAGATGTCGCCACCTACTGTCAAAAACAACACGAACGGCAAGCCGAAATCTATCGCGGGTTTGGACTTTCTTTCGACTATTTTGGTCGCACTTCATCCCCAGATAACCACGAGTTGACCCAGCATTTCTATCAGCGCCTCGATGAAAATGGTTTCATGGAGGAACGGGAAATCCGCCAGGTTTACTCTCATGAAGATGGTCGTTTTTTGCCAGACCGATATATTATTGGAACCTGTCCCCATTGCGGATACGATCGCGCCAGAGGAGATCAGTGTGAGAATTGTACCTCGGTGTTAGATCCTACAGATCTAATTGAACCCCGTTCTGCTGTATCAGGCAGTACAAATCTGGAAGTTCGCCAAACTAAGCATTTATTCTTAAAGCTTACCGCCCTTAGCGATGAGGTGCGTTCCTGGGTGGATAATCAGCAAGAGTGGACGACTCTGACTAAATCCATTGCCCTAAAATGGTTAAATGAAGGATTACAAGACCGCTGCATTACCCGTGATTTAAGTTGGGGTGTCCCTGTACCCCGTCCGGGATTTGAGGGTAAAGTATTTTATGTCTGGTTTGATGCCCCCATTGGCTATATTTCCGCCACCAAAGGATGGGCAAGTCAGCAATCTGAACCGGATGCCTGGAAACCGTGGTGGTGCGACGCCCAAGATATTTGTTATGTGCAGTTCATGGCAAAAGATAATTTGCCCTTCCACACAATTATGTGGCCCGCGATGATTCTGGGAACGCGGGAACCCTGGACAATGGCGGATGATATTAAGGGATTTAATTGGTTAACCTATTATGGTGGAAAATTTTCCACCAGTTCCAAACGTGGCATCTTTTCTGACCAAGCCTTAGATATTTTACCTGCTGATTACTGGCGCTATGCTTTAATTGCGATGGCACCAGAGTCTTCCGATTCGGCTTTTACCTGGGAGTTATTTCAAATTAAGATAAACAAGGATTTGGCAGATACTCTAGGTAATTTTGTTAACCGGACATTAAAGTTTGCCAATAGTCGGTTTAAAGGAGTAATTCCAGAAGGGGGAACGCCAGGAGAGGCGGAACAACGGTTGCAAGAAAGTTGTGCTAGTTTGACAGATAAACTGAGTAATTGTTTGCAAAACCTGGAGTTTCGCAAAGCCGCAGAAACCCTATGTGCGCTGTGGACAGTGGGGAATCAGTATATTGACGAACGCGCACCTTGGGCGCTGTTTAAGCAAGACAAGGAAGAAGCAGCGTTGGTAATTCGCACCTGTATTAACCTGATTCGGCTGTATGCGATCGCGTCTAATCCTTTGATTCCCTTTACGGCTGAGAAAATCTTTGATGCGTTGCAGTTATCAGACACAGAGAGAACGATAAAGTTAACTCAGGCGGTGGATTTTAATGCTTTGGCAGCGGGTCGTTCTTTTGATGTTCCACCTCCTCTATTTCGCAAGTTAGAGGATACAGAAATAGCAGAATTGCGCCAACAATTTGGGGGTGGGTAATTCAGGTTCCAGATGTTGCATGAAATGTCTAATCATTTTCAGTTGGGGCGGGTTTAGTAGCATCTGGGTAAGCTCAGACATGATAGTAGTGAAAAGAGCCCCTCAGCTCCCCCAGCTCCCCCAGCTCCCTCTGCTCCCTCTGCTTTTAGCGCTTAAGTTGACACCAATGACGTCGGTGCGCCCCTACAAATGCATGAATTTTGAATCGATGTTCTAGGATTGAGTCTTCATGATCCTGACAATCTCGCTGAGGGTTTGCGATACCGATCGCGGATTCCATCCTAAGTCTTGACGTGCTTTGGTTGCATCGACGCGCACGCACCGATCATAGACGTAATGAACCCGTTCCCGACTCAGGGGCGGTTGCCAATTCAACAGGCGTCCGATAGGGTCAAGTAGGTTTCCAGCGAGTCTCACCAAGGGTTTTGGGGCTTCAGCCGGAACCGGAATTCCGGTGTCTTGACTGAGAAGGGTAAACATCTCACGGGTGGAAAGATCACCCGCCGAAATGATATATTTTTCTCCAGGTTGACCCTTTTGGGCTGCCAGAATCATGGCGTTGGCTAAGTCATCGACGTGGACAATCCCGGTGATGCGATCGCCTCCCGCCCATACTTTTAAACCGCCTTTGAGAAATTGTTTCAGTACCGGACCAAAATGGGGGTCATCCGCACCAAAGATACCAGACGGGAGAATACTAACCACGGGTAACCCTTGGGCGGCAAATTGGTCTACAATTTGTTGGGCTTGGTACTTGGTGCTGTCATAAGCGCTAGAAAAGTCAGTTTGTTGGCGTTGGAAGGTTTCATTGACGACTTGACCTTTGGTGTCACCAAAAACGCCAATGGTGCTACAGTAAACGAGTTTCGATACACCAACAGCTTGAGCCACCTCTAAAACAGCGCGGGTTCCCTCCACATTCACCCGTTCCATTTTCTTGGCATCAACGAGTCCTAATTCCACATAAGCGGCGGTGTGAAATACCCAGTCTACCCCAGTCATTGCCGTTTTCAGGGCGTCGCGATCAGTGATATCGCCGTAAACCAGTTGAACTTGGCAATCCGAGAGACGCTGAAGGTTGCTAGACTTGCGGACGAAACCGACAACGGTATCCCCCCGTTGTTCTAAGGCTTTAACTAAATGAGAACCTGTAAATCCGTTGGCTCCGGTGACTAGGGCTTTCATCACGCCTCCTGGCTTTTAACTAACATTTAGGACATTCCCCACGACAAGGATTCTATGACTAGACTGGTGTTCTCGATAGTAGCGCTCACTGAGATTTACCGGTATATTAGTCAAAAAGCTCGCCGACTCAGCTATGGTTGCTCCTATCCCAGACAGTACTGAAATCGAGCGTCACAGGGCTGCAATAGTCCGCACTAACTTGTCAAAGCCAGTGCGATTAGCCCTAGAAAGTGCAATTCTAACTAAAGATACTTCCTTTTTTGACTACGGCTGCGGTCGTGGTAGTGACATTAACCGTCTGCGTCGGCAAGGCTATACCTGTGCAGGTTGGGACCCCTACTACCATGGCGACAATTCTCTAGTCCCCTCTGATATCGTTAACCTGGGCTATGTAATCAATGTAATTGAAAAGCCAGGAGAACGCCGCCAAGCCTTACTGAAAGCCTGGGAACTCACCCAAAAGGTGCTGATTGTCTCTGCCCAAGTTTTAATTGATGACCGTAATTCTGGGCAAATTGCTTATGGTGATGGGATTGTCACCCGCCGCAATACATTTCAGAAATACTACGAACAAGAAGAACTCAAAGCCTATATTGACCAAGTATTAGGTGTTGATGCCATTCCCGTTGACTTGGGCATCTATTTTATCTTCCGGGATTCCACTCAAGCTGAAAGCTTCCGGGCATCCCGCTTCCGTTCTCGCACAATTATCCCCAGAATCCGCCTCAGTGTGAAGCGGTTCGAGGACTATCAAGACATGCTTACCCCCCTGATGGCATTTATCACCGAACGGGGACGCCTTCCCAGCCCCTTGGAACTCCCCAATACTGAAGAAATTATAGAAGAATTCGGCAACCTACGCCGTGCCTTTAAGGTTATTTTACAAGTGACTGAGCAAAACGAATGGGATGCGATCGCAGACAAACGTCGCCATGATTTCCTTGTCTATCTCGCCCTGGCTAAATTCAATGATCGCCCCAAGTTTGGTCAATTAGATCCCTTAGTCCAAAATGATATTAGAGCCTTCTTTGGCAACTATCAACAAGCCTGTGCTGCGGCTGACTTAATCCTCTTAAGTGTGGGCAATCCCAGCTTAATTGCCAATTGCTGCCAGCGATCTCGAGTCGGCAAACTCCTCCCCACCGCCCTCTACGTCCATGTTTGTGCCCTCGAAGCCCTCGAAGCCCCACTCCGACTCTATGAAGGGTGCGCCAGCCGTACTGTTGGTCGCTTAGAGGGGGCAACATTAGTCAAGTTTCATATTAATCAACCCAAAATCTCCTACCTGTTTTATCCCAATTTCGACACTGAACCGCATCCAGAACTACACACAAGCATGAACATTGACTTGCAGGATTTACAGGTTACCTATCGCCACTACGACACCTCCAGAAATCCTCCTATCTTGCACCGTAAAGAAACCTTTGTCACCCCAGATTATCCCCTGTACGAAAAATTTGCCAAACTTACTCGTCAGGAAGAAGATTGGGGACTGCTGGATAATACCCAAACTATCGGTACGCGCAAAGGCTGGCAACAATGTCTCCTCGACCATTGTGTCCAACTCCAAGGTCACCGCGTCATCTGGCGCAAAGATGCTGATCCTTACCGCCTTAAACTACGACAAGCAGCACGCCGTCAACGGACTAAACATAAGGTGTGATATCAAGTCCGGTAGCATCGGACTTGTATAGTGACCAGAGGGTAGAAGGGTAATGCTTCCTTCGCAAATAACTATGGGTATGATAAATGCACTTTGTTATCGCTGTGTTGTTGTCAACAATTTTGCCCAAATTTCCGGAGTTTTCGCTAAAACTCTTGAATAAGGGTATTACACGACATTTTATTGATGCCGATGATTGAGCTGCAAAGCCATGGCATCTGTATGGGTCTGTTTGCCAGGTATCTTAGGGTCAAAACCTTATACCGTTTAAGTCAAGTCCATAAACAAGATGAGTGATTACTGTGGCAATTTCATTGACTTTATATGCCACTTTATGGCTCATATTACTGCTTTTTTTGATTAAATTTAAAAAAGAATCATTAAATTAAATCTACAAAAAATATTAATTGATTGCCAATATACTTCTATTCAATAAATTATCCTCATTGGAATTGAAAAAGCTAAAAATTAATTTTATCCTCCAATCATGTTATGTCTAATCAAGGTGTATTTTTCTTTGTCCAGATAAAAAACAGGTGCAGCTTCATTGAAAAAATACAAGATTTGGCTGATTTATTTGATAAATTTAGTAGTTATACTAGATTCTTGATACTTTCACTCATTTTTAGATTGGAATATAAAAATATATCCCTCTTTAAAGAGTGATTAGATACTTTATTTTCAAGAGATTGAAGCCACTAAAACTCGGCAAAAGGTGATCATTTATATCTGTGGAAAACCTTATGAAACTAGCCCCAGTCCATATCTCAAACCTTGAGAGTCAAGGATTTTTACAAGAATCGTCTGAGAGGGTAGAACTGATTGAGCAGTTACTGGCAATTGGTACAGCCCTTTCGAGTAGTAATGATTTGGATGAATTACTCAAACTTATTTTATCCAAAAGCCGGGAAATTACGTTTAGCGATGCAGGTAGTCTTTATCTGATTAATCACACTCAGGCGGAGCCGAAATTGTTATTCAAGGTGGCACAGAATGATTCGCTACCCCACAAGCCCTTCAACGAGTTTGTAATGCCTCTGAACCGTAAAAGTTTGGCGGGGTACGTAGCGCTAACGGGTGAAAGCTTAAAATTGGCGGATGCGTATAAATTGCCCCCCAACGTACCTTACGCCCTTGACCGCAGTTTTGACACGAATATGCCCTATCGGACTTGCTCGGTACTGGTTTTGCCGATGCAAAAGCCAGACGGGGAAATTATTGGCGTATTACAACTGATTAATCGCAAGAGTCGCCCCGATGTCACGCTCACACCAAAGAACGCTGTAGAAGTGACCCAGCCCTATTCAGACTGGGAGGAGCGGATTGTGCGATCGCTGGCTTCTCAGGCGGCGATTTCCATTGAACGCCATCATCTCCAAGAAAGTATCGAAAATCTGTTTGAGGGCTTTGTCAGAGCCTCTGTGCAAATTATTGAGACACGAGACCCGACAACCTCCGGTCACTCGGAACGGGTGGCAGAACTCACCGTGCGACTGAGTGAAGAGGTTTGTGCAATCACCCACGGTCCACTGAGTAAAGCCTATTTGAACGATCGCCAAATCCGAGAACTTCGCTATGCTGCCTTATTACATGACTTTGGCAAAGTGGGAGTCCCAGAAGCCATTTTGGGCAAGCGCAAAAAACTATATCCCTCACAGCTAGAGGTAATCCTCCATCGCTTTGCTCTAGCACAGCGCACTCTAGAAATGGAATGCGCTCAAAAGAAGTTTCAGTATTTACTCGAACATCCTGACCATCGCCATAACAAGAATAGCTCAACCTCGATCTGTCCTCACTGCCACAAACTCGAACAGCTTGATACACAACTGGCTCAAGCTATTGAAACAATAAAGCATTATCGGGAATTTGTGCAAAAACTCAATGAGCCAGAGTTGCTGCTCACTCGTGATTTTCAGGCATTTACAGAGGAGACATTAACTCAACTGAACACCCTGTCTCAATACACCTATCGAGATGTGGATGGTCAAATCAAACCCCTGATTACCAAGGCAGAGATGGTTCAATTGCTCGTGCCAAAAGGGAATTTAACCCCCGAAGAGCGTTTGAGGATTGAATCTCATGTTACTCACACCTACCACTTTCTCCAACGCATTCCCTGGACAAAGCATCTCAAAGGCGTTCCGATGATTGCCTATGGACATCACGAGAAACTAGATGGCAGCGGCTACCCTAGGGGCTTAAAGCAAGATGAAATTCCACTGCAAACCCAAATGCTCACCGTTGCCGATATTTATGACGCCCTCACCGCCAGCGATCGCCCCTACAAGCGTCGGCTACCTATTGAAACAGCCATGAAAATCCTGCGACAAGAAGCTGCCAAAAACAAAATTAACGGCGACTTAGTGGAGTTATTTGAGCAACGCCAGGTTTTTAGCGTTTTGGGTCATTCCCTCAACGTTGACTCTGTGGCTTGACCTGGGGAAATTCCACAGCAATGTAAGTAGAGACGTTGCATGCAACGTCTCTACGGCTAACTGGGGTTACTGGAGCAACGCCCTAGAGCTGATCCTTTGTAGTATTGATCCATAGACGATCAAACAATTTGCAATTCTTATCTTTTAGCCGAGTTTTCCCCACTAGATTCCCCAGTATTTCCACATGAGATTTCCAAGTTTTCCACAAATTACCAACAGTTTTCCACAGGGATGAACGGCGGGATCGAGCCTATCCCCTCATGTTGGGGATTTTCCCTACCCAGGATTCGGAGGCGATCCTTGATGATATTTATGTAAAGTTATGTAACAAATATCGGGTTCAAAGGCTGATTTTATCGTTAGCATTTAGGCAATTTGAGTGACCTGGCAATATTTCGTATCATTGACAACCCCACCCCATCTCAGTTGAGAATAGTGCGACCTACCCATAAAAAAACTTGAGACATCTCAAAGCGGCAAGAGCAGTGGGTGCTGTATCTAAGTCTATTTGCCGTAAGGTTTTAGCTACAGTAGCCGATTTCCACAGACACGTAGAGAGCGAGCAAGGTGGCTTTTGTCCCAACACGCTATTCGATAGAGAGGTAACTATGAACGCAACCGTCAGCATTTTGGCAGAAATCCCTGAAGACCTACACGAGTCTCTCAAGCGCTACCTAGAAACCCATCCCACTTGGGATCAAGATCGGGTGTTTGCCGCAGCGCTATCGCTGTTTCTGCTTCAAAATGGTAGTGGCAAGACAGCCGAAGCCTCCCAGACCTATCGTGCTTGCGCTCGTGTCTATCTAGAATCCCTATTTCAGTCTCCTGCCTGATTGAAGCAGGGAGCGGGGTAGCTGGGGGAGCTGGGGTAGCTGGGGGAGCTGGGGAGGACAAGGGAGAATTTCCCTACTCACCAATGACATAAGATCATAAGCTGTTCCCTGTTCCCTGTTCCCTAACAAATGAAAAATGACAAATGACAAATGACACTTTGGTGATTCCTCAACTAATTGTAGGTTTGGGTAATCCCGAACCCAAATACGACAAAACCCGTCATAATATTGGTTTTGAGGTCGCCGATGAGTTAGCCCGTCGGGTGCAAATTTCTTGGAGCGAAAATCGTCGATTTCAAGCGTTGTTGGGGGAAGGACGTGGCTTAACAGGTGACAAACTACGTTTACTCAAGCCCCTAACTTACATGAATCGTTCTGGGCAAGCAATTCGTGCCGCGATAGATTGGTATAAAATTCCCCCAGAGTCAGTTTTCATCGTCTATGATGAGCTTGATTTACCCGTCGGGCGGCTACGTCTACGCCTTTCTGGTTCGGCGGGAGGACACAACGGAATGAAATCCGCGATCGCGCATCTGGGAACACAAAATTTCCCCCGCCTACGCATTGGGATTGGCAAGTCTGACCCCGACAAGAACACCGTGAGTCACGTCTTAGGCAAATTCTCTCCTGAAGAATCTAAGATCATCTCCGAAGTCATCCAATTCGCCGTTGACGCCATAGAACTCTCGCTGAAGCAAGGCGTCGAAAAGGCAATGAGCCTCTACAACAGCCGCATAATTTAGTTTTGAGTTTTGATTTTTCAGGTTTGTGTAGGGGCTGGTTTTACTGCTATCGTTTCCTTTTCACAAGAGATTTGGAACAGTGACAAATGACGAATGATGAATGACGAATTTACATAATTTGATTCAAACAGGAAAGGTCAGCTCTGCCAAAATGAATACTAAAGGCAACATTCAAGTTTTCCAGAGACTTAATTAACCAGGGTACACCGTCTCTAGTTGAAGACTCATAATGATTGAACAAAATGGAAAATCGCTTTTCCAAATAGGGTTTAACTTTACGACACAGCAACACAATCTTGAGTAGCAACATAGTAGTAACCGTTGCGCCTAAATTCGTAATTAGATCGACAAAAACAAAATGTTTAGGGCGAACAGAACTCTCAACAACGAGAAAATTTAATAACTGGCTACAGGTTCGCAAAATCAGAAATTCGCTGGGCTTCTGATTCTCGCTGTCAGGTAAGGTGTTTTTCAGATGCTCATGCAACCGACTATTAAACTGCCGTTTTCCGTAGGCTGGATCAATGGAAGCCGTCAGATACTCATACAAATCGTCCTTAAAGTCTTTATAGCAAGGCGTCTGACTGCTATGGGTTAGGAAACTTTGAGCCACATCCCGGCAAGTATGAGAGCCTTGGACTTTGCCAACAAACTGTTTAAGAGCCGTTCCCAACTCATGATCCGTTAAAAGGGTGGGATTTTTGACAGGCTGGATAATTTTGGTTGAAGCTTCTTTCTGGTTCCTACGTTTTAGTTGGGCGCAT
Organism: Coleofasciculus sp. G1-WW12-02; assembly: GCF_040219735.1. NCBI lineage: Bacteria > Bacillati > Cyanobacteriota > Cyanophyceae > Coleofasciculales > Coleofasciculaceae > Coleofasciculus > Coleofasciculus sp. G1-WW12-02. Next base: position 53,787 of record NZ_JAVJRX010000053.1, read on the forward strand.
CGCACCTGATAAGTAACGTACTGTGATAAATCAAGCTCGAAGCGCCGCTGGAGCCGGGATTGAATTTGCCGAACGGTTTGCCGATGTTCGTAACTACTATCTTCACTCAGCAAACAGTGTTCGTACAAATAGGGGTATCGCTGAATGAGAGTTCCGACTTCTTTAGAAGTGGTGGATGTTTCACCAACCACCTGAGATAAGCGATGCAGGGTGAGATATTGCTCAGTCTCTTTAAAAATCTGTAGCAGGTGTCGTAGACGCCTAGAACCGCGCGAGTAAACCCCGGTTGCTGGTGGAATATCATCAAGTAATGCCACCAACTCAGGAATAGCACCTTGCAGTTGCGGTTGTATTTGCCAACGGTTAATCAGGATATGGCAACAACGATTCAGGATAAACTTGAACTCTTGCTCAGCCTGCTTATCCATTGCCAGCTTTTCCAATACCATCCAGATTTCCGGCTCTGGATATCGAGAGCCGTCCATGAATAGCTGTTTGAAACGTTCGAGCGTCTGACTAGGAGATTCTATCTGTACACAATACAGAAAATGATCGTACAGTTGTTGCTCTTGTGAGCTAGTTTGTCTGATGTCGGAATTTGTCCAAGTACTATTAGTCACTTCAGTCCGCCTCCCTACGCGCAAACGCCGTGGGCTGATCAATTTGAATGGAATGTGGCAGATCTAAGCTCAAATTTGACTTGCCCTGTACCGCAACAACCGAAAACCCTGATGCACTTTATCAATTACCCCGCCTAAATGAGCTTGGTCAAGGATTGCTTAAATCTAATGAATTATATTATCTCTACCTATAAGCATACTAAACTAAGTATGGATCATTCTGTAAAATTATGCCGCAAAAGTGTGAAGATTGGGTGAATATAGCGAAAAAGCGCCTATTAGCTCCCCGACTTGTTGAAGAAGTTGGGAATTGGGTAGGGGATGAGTGTTGCTCGCCCACTCCCACCACTATAACTAGCCAAAACGCATTCACCACCCTGGAATTATGCCTTGTCAGCTTTCTTTAACTCAATTCGTTGAGGTACTCGCTGCTACCCCGGTTAATCTGTCAGCGCAGATGAGTGTTAACGCAGTCTGCGGTATAACCACTGATACTCGTCACCTCGAACCGGGTCAAATATTTTTGGCGCTGCGAGGGGAAACCTTTGATGGGCATGATTATGCTGGAGTAGCGATTGAGAAAGGGGCGATCGCAGTAATTACCAACCGTGACCAAGCTCGCCAACTTCCGGGCATACCGCAGCTTCAAGTCGATGACACTCTACAAGCCTATCAGCAAATTGCTCGATGGTGGCGCGATCAGTTTGATATTCCGGTGATTGCGGTTACGGGTTCTGCTGGAAAAACGACGACGAAGGAATTAATCGCGGCGGTTTTGTCTAATCAAGGTAATGTACTGAAAACCCAAGCGAACTACAATAATGAAATTGGTGTGCCAAAAACGTTACTGGAATTAGACTCAGACCATGATTATGCTGTGATTGAAATGGCGATGCGGGGTTCTGGGCAAATTGCCCTGTTGACCCAAATTGCCCGTCCGACGATGGGCGTGATTACGAATGTGGGAACGGCGCATATTGGATTGTTGGGATCTGAGGATGCGATCGCAAAAGCTAAGTGTGAGTTATTGGCGCAAATGCCTGAGAGCAGTGTAGCTATTCTCAATCATGATAACCAACGCTTAATGGATACGGCGGCTACGGTTTGGCAAGGGGAAACCCTGACGTTTGGTTTAAACGGTGGCGATGTACAGGGGAAACTTATTGACCTGTTTCGGCTCACAGTAGATGGTATGACGTTTCCCTTACCCTTACCGGGTGAACATAATGCCCTTAACTATTTAGCCGCGTTAGCCGTGGCAAAACATCTCCAGATTGACTGCACACCCCTAACTCAAGGATTAGCGGTTCTTCTTCCTGGGGGGCGATCGCAACGCTATGAGTTACCCAATGATATCGTGATTCTCGATGAAACCTATAATGCTGGATTTGAAGCCATGATCGCGGCGTTGCACCTCCTCGCCCAGACGCCCGGTAAGCGACGCATTGCTGTTTTGGGTTCAATGAAGGAATTAGGAGATCATTCGCAACAACTACACCAGCAAGTTGGACACAAAGCTCAGCAACTCCAATTAGATGCGGTGTTAATTACTCTTAAGGATCAAGAAGCCGAAGCAATTACTAGGGGAATCTCTACATTACCCAGCCAAGGCTTTGCCCAGGATGACGCTTTGGTGCAACATTTACAGGAATTGGTTCAACCGGGCGATCGCATACTATTCAAAGCCTCGCGTTCTGTTGGTTTGGATCAGGTTGTGCATCAGTTTCGAGAGTTGATGTCTGGCTAATTGAGTCAGGAATCACCCCGAATTTCGGAAAAATTCTACATTCAACTCAAAGGAGGCTTGGCGGCAAATTTTAGTTCTAAGGTTAAGCGATCATTGCTGCTAGGAGAGATTTTTTTATGGAAGCAACGGGCATCTTCCACAAATCCAAAACCCGCCTTACCGCAAATAGAGGTTATATTTTGATAGCCATAATATTTGCTGATTTCTTGGAGTGAATAGTCTTTCTTCAAAAATCGATAGGCAAGTTTTTTCTTCCGGTGACTCTCCAGCACACAGACGTGAGGATTACTGCACAAATCCACATCTGTTAAATAAAAGTAAAAAGTCAAGCTCCGAGGGGTATTAGTGCCTCGATAAAACCTCTGACTCGCTTGGCGTCGCTCATAGAGAGTTGACTCTACAGCAAAACTCCACCAAAGCTGAGTGTTTTGGTGAATCGGTTCGGCGTTTAGATAGGTTGCGGCAATTGCTAATAGTATTGGATCGCTTTCTAGTTTCTTAATCGTTGGATCTAAAAATATACTAGGGTTATAAATACCCCGAACTAATGGTTTCTCAGTTTGCATCATGACTTGTTTCTTTTCAGATGCATAAAAACTGCATTGGGTATTGTTGGGTTCATGGCAAGGAGTTGCCAGCGCTAAGTTTCGGATTTCTTCGATAACCTGTAAGGGAAGGTTAAGGTTTAGGGAAATTCCTTTCTGTGTGAGTGAGTAAATAGTCTCATTCAAATCAATATCATTAAGAATTGAATCCTGATAATATTTAGACTGAATTTCAAGCCAATTAGTGGTATTAATTACACTTCTGAAAAGACGGTGCTGGCTAATACCATTAATAGAATTGTTGTCTTTTATAGTTTGAATGTAGTCTGAAAAAACTCTGAAATCTTTGAAAGGATTAGAACTTACATCAATTACCATTATTTTTGGGTATATCTTTCAATCCGAGGTCACAAACAATATAGGCTTCCGAAGAAATAAATTGGGGATTGATGCATGATACACCCTTAAGGGTAAATCCTAGTCAGTAGAAATAGTTACTCTAGCGAGATTAAAAAAATGAATTTTTTGTCGCCAATATTGAGTATTTTAATGCCTCTGTCATGGTAACCAATTAGCAATAAAAAAGATAGATATTCAATTCAAGTTAGTCAAATCTTTAATTATCCGCAGAGAGTTTAAAGTTTTAGTAAAGCAGTTATCCCAGATAAGCAAGTCGTCCTTACTAATAACAAATGACCAATGACTTATTGCTTGTGGGCAAATAGCAACAATCCTGCAAGTAGTGCCACAATTGCCGCCGCATAGAACACCCACTGTAAACCGCAATAAGCTAACACCGGTCCTAACAAAATGGGGGATATAAACTGTCCCAAAAAGCCCGCGCCTGTCCCAGCAGCGAGTACACTAGATTTCAAGTCTGGGGGAGCTAGATTCGCTAGAGTGCCGTAAAGTGTAGGAAGTACCAAACCAAATCCCACACCAAAGAAGATAGCCGTAACCAAAATCCAACCCAGTTGATGCAGTACGGGAATGGTACTTAAGGTTAACGCCATCAAACCCAACCCGATCGCAACCGTCGTGCGTTGTCCCAAACGCTGGGCGAGTCTTTTGGCGCCAAATGCTGATATAACAGCCGCGCCTATTGCCCGTGATGCTAGAACGACGCCATTCACCACGCTTGTGGCGTCAATGGTTTGTTTGAGATATTGCGGAGCATAAATGACCACCGCGTACATAGCAATGGATACCAAACTGAGTGTACATAAGAGGCGTATGGTGTAGGGGCGTCCTAAAACCTGACGCAGTTTACTCGCAACATCTTTAACCTCTCCCTGGGTTTTTGGGGATGATTTTTTCGGTAAGAACCGTGCGGCTAAGATTGCCAGAGGTAGTCCCACAGCGTAGAGACCAAATGCCCATTGCCAGTGAAATGAACCCACCCAACCACCGAGTAGGGGAAAAGCAATGCCCATAATGGTCAGTGTACTGGTTGCGTAGCCCAACGCCTGCGATCGCGCCTCACCTTCATACATATTCCCCAAAATACCCAAACTCGCCGCCGCAATCCCGCCACTGGCGGCGCCTAATAGTGCCCGCACCACTAACAACGGCATCAGTGAGTGCATAAAGGCTCCAGCTGTGCCAAATAAGGCGTAGAGAATTAACGATGGGATCAGCACCCGCAGGTGCCCCATCCGATCTGCCAAAATTCCTAACGGCGGACTAAATAGAGCAATGGTTAAACAATGCAGGCTGACCAAATTCCCCGCCAATGCCGGATCAAGGTTAAGTTGTTGGATCATCTCTGGCAAAATTGGCGCCACCACTCCCCCAGCCATGGTGGTGAGAGAGCCGGCGATTAGCAGCACGAACAGCCGAGGATCACGTAACATAACTTAAAATACCTAAATAGTTTGACAACTATAGCGCAACTAAACACTCAGACCTAGCCGGCTAAGTCTGGAACATGCTCACCGCTTCCAAAAACCTAGTCATATCTGCTCACAAGTAAACAAACCTAGGCAAAACTCAACGGTATAAGTTTCTTCAAGCGCTTGCTTTTAGTGCGTTACTGCTTCCCTGTTGAGGGTTGACCAAAAACTCCCAGTTAGAGATACCATAGTAGGCGTGTCTACTTCTGATAAATCCCTTGAGCTTGTTATTTAGTTGGTTCCACTGGCTCCATACGTGCTTGCTATCGTTCACCGATAGATAGGCGGTTATGGAGTCTGGTAATTTTTCCCCTAGTCTCATGCCGCGACGAGCAATCGCCAAAGCCGCAGCTTCATCGCTGGCTACCCCGTACATTCGGGCATACTTGACCAGACCAATTAGGCTGGTGTAGGCGGGATTGACTTGTCTTAACTCTATACCGCGATTAGACAGGATGGCGGTTAGTAGCTCGAAAAAGCGGCTGTATGCCCAAGCAGATAGCATTCTGGCGTACTTGCGCCCTTTCTCCCTAAGTTGGTTTTTCTTGCCGGAAAAGTCCAACTCCTCACACACAATCGGGCATTGGTAGAAAATCGCCATATCTAGAAGTAGGAAACAGATATGTCTGATGGCGGCGTCGAGTTTGCCACGGGGTAAACCCATCTGGAGCGATATCTGCCCATGGTGCTTGAGATTGCCTTCTTTATCGATGTATGCCCAACCGATTGAACCTGGGTTCAAGTCTATGCCAATACACCCGTACTGAATTGGTCTAGATACCTGTTTGACTGGTGCTGGAGTGAATTGTACCGCTACACACCATCTGCCATCCTTCCGGTAGAAGTGCCAGGTTTTAGCGCCCTCTGCTGGCAATCGGTTAACATTGCGATGAAAATCTCCAATTTTAGATGAGACATATTTGCCGAACTTACCCTCTAGAGAGTATACGGTAAAATTTACGAGCATTCTTTAGCTTGCGTTCTGTCTTTTTGATCCACTTCTCACAAGATTTGAATTTGGCAGTTAGCACCTTGACGTGGCGCTGACGGTTAGCCGACGCAGCATCTACCGCTCCTTGACTAAAGGCGATCACTCCATTGGCGTGACGCTTGTTTATCCCGTATGTCTGCTGTAAATGTGTATTCCATTGAGACTTGTTGAATTTATTATCCCAGAGGAGATGATTGGCTGTCTCACATACTGCTTGATGGAATATAGATGAGTATTCAGCTAGGAACATTTCCAATTGAGTTTTACCCAATGGGTTTAACTCAATTGCTGGGGTGGGAAGTCCTTTGCAGTATGTGATGGTAGCCATTGATTCGACCTGTCAACGCAACTTCTGGTATTGTATACAATGACAGCCAAAAATGTTTCCGACTAAAATACCTACTCATTTTTGAATAGACATGAGTAGGTATGATCGGGGATTATGTTACAGTTTCTAACCCTTCTCCCCCTATGCATTGACTGCCAAAAAATAACAGGATAAATATGTCAAATGAATCGACAACAGAGGCTCCGATATGGAACTGGCGACAACCCTAACCAGCCAAAACGTTCAAAACGCGATTAGAGAAGTAGGGATTAACCCCAACTACTGGTATTCAGTGGCTTGGGCAAATCAAATCAAACCCGGTCAAATCTTCCCTGTCAAGATTTGGCAACAATCCATCGCCGTTTACCGGACTCCCAAGGGTCAACTCCATGCTTTAGAAAATGCTTGTCCTCATAAAGGTGTGGAACTGCACAAAGGCATTGTTCAGGATGAGTATTTAGCCTGTCCTTATCACGGCTGGCAGTTTGATGGTGCGGGCAATTGTGTAGGCATTCCCTACTTTCCCCCACAACAGAAACTGCCCTGCGCCCAAGTCCGTACCTACCCGATTCAGGAAAAATACAAGCTAATTTGGATCTTTCCTGGAGATCCAGCCCTAGCAACAACCTGCCAACCGCCAGATATGCCAGAATTTGACCATCCCGATTGGTTTATGGTTCCCGTGAGTGCCAGGATGAAGTCTCATTTTTCTATCTGTAATGAAAATACCATGGATGTTTTTCATGGATTTTTGCACCAAAACCTTCAAGGATGGTTTGATCCGGTTCTTAAACGTTTGCAGGAAACGGAAAATACTGTCTGTGCGGAGTACGATGTCTCCTATAAAGGGCGTATGGCTCAATGGTTAGGGTTGAGCGATCGCGCGGATCAAGTGACTCGGCGCACCATATCGGTACAGTATCGCTATCCCCATTATTACAGTTCTCTAGAAGGCGTCTCCAACCTCTACCTGATGCGCCTCCCTATAGGACTTACGGAAAGTCGCTCCTTTGCTCTATTCTTTTTTAAGGTTCCCCTACCCCAATGGTTCCGCCAGCTCTTTGATCCCATCTTGTCTACCGTACTGGAACGGTTTGTATTTATGCGATTTCTCAACCAAGATATCGAAATGATGGAAAGTGAGCAGCGAACCTATCTGGCAAATCCTCAGCGTCGCTATGTGGAAGTCAATCCCGCGATCATTGCCATACAGCGGCTGATTATGCGTCAATTTCAACAACCCTGACTTAGCTATCGCTTGAAGTCAGGGATTGTCGGACAAACGACAATTTAAACCGTTGAATATCCGCATAGAGTCTCGGTTTGGTACAGACACCCGGATACTTCCCTAGTCCGGATCAAATCTAAAGCCTTTTGTCGGGCTGTTGGTAGAGACGTAGCATGCTACGTCTTTCCAAGACATCTTAACCGAGATGGCGGGAAGGGACTAAATACTTTCACTCGTGAGGTTTATCACCCATGTTACGAGTACCAGTTTTATCAAAATTGGGCAAGCCATTGATGCCCACAAAACCTAGCCGTGCTAGGCGTTGGCTGAGAGACGGTAAAGCCAAAGTTGTACACAACGACTTAGAATGCTTTGCCATCCAGCTAACCTTTGACACACAGGAGAATACTCAACCTATAGCCGTGGGTATAGATCCTGGCAAGCGCTACTCAGGGATCGGGGTTCAATCAGGTTTCTTTACCCTTTGGATGGGGCATCTAGTCTTACCGTTTAAAACGGTCAAAGAGTTGTTTAAGCTAGTTGCTTCGCGCTCACCCGGAGTCTCACGAGGTATACGATAAACGGGCTTTAGCAACCAAACCCTAGACATAGAGCTGGAGATGAAAACAAATCCAGCAGGGGGTTGAATTTTATGTTACCCTGCTAGAGCAGAAATTAAAAACGCACCAACAACAGCGTTCGCCAATGTGCCAGCGTTATTGTCTGTCATAAGCCGATCTGTCCAATCACCATGTATTATGTAGGATTACCGTGTACTCTATAAAACCGCCAACATGGAGCTTGCTATTCAGTCGGGATAATCACTTAAATTTAAGAGAAAAACACACGTTTTTATCTAGAAGCGGTAGTCTATCTAGGAAAAGGTGAGAGGAGTAAGGTTGTGGAAGTTGTCAAAGAGTACGTTCAGCGGTGGTACGAAAGTGGATTAGCGCCCGACGAATATGTCTGTCATCAAAAGCAAGGGAATTTAGTCGAGATAGAATCAGTTGCCACAGGAAAGTGTCAGACGGTTCTGACGTTCTGTACGAATGATGTCTTAGGTTTGGTTCAAAACGAGGCGGTTCGCCAAGCAGCGGTTGATGCTATCTTTCAATACGGTACGTCCAACAGTTCAACCTCAGTCCTGAGTGGTCGCATTGATTTACATCGACAGCTCGAACAAGAGATTTCTGAGTTTAAGCACCTGCCCCATACCCAACTCTTTTTAAATGCTTGGATGGCGATGCAAGCCTTGATGGATGCATTCTGCCATCTGGCTATCCCGGTTGCTGGTTTTCAGCATACCCGTGAGACGCTGATTTTGACCGATGTCCTTAACCATGGCTGTATTCTCTCAGCAGTCGTCAACGCGGGAACTCGTTCAGGAAAGTTATTTGGTCATAGTCCGCGTGTGCGGGTGAGAGCCTATCGCCACTGTGATACAGAGGACTTATCCCGTAAACTGCGTCGTTATGCTCGCCCCCATGATCGGATTATGGTGATTTCTGATGCAGTGTTTTCGATGGATGGGGATATTGCCCCACTCCCCGATATGATCGAGGTGCTGCGACATTACGAAGGCAGTGTCTTGGTTATGGATGAGGCACATGCAAGTGGGGCGATAGGGGCGACGGGTGGTGGTGTTTACGAACATTTTGGCATCCTACCCCAATACGCGATTGAGCAAGGTGTTGTGCCGCTGATTATGACTACATTCTCCAAGTTTGCCGCGTCAGCGGGGGCGGCAATTAGTAGCCATGTGCCAGAATTGATTCCTCTGTTAAATGTTTCTCCCACGTCTATCGGCACCGTTTCCTTGTCGCCACCCCTAACAGCCGCTGCTTTAGAGAGCGTTCGTCAGGTGCGCCGTCATCCCGATATGGTGAAAAAGCTTCAGGCAAATACTCGCTACTTGCGATCGCGCTTAGTTGAAGCGGGATTTGATGCCATTGGTGAAACTAATGTTATCCCGGTAATTTTACCCTCAGAAATTAATCCAAAATTATTTGGTCGTTACATGTTAGAGAACCATGGGATTTGGGTGTCACCCATCTGGTTTATTGCCAAACCTCGCATCCGGATGACGGCAAATGCCCTGCATACCAAGGAGGAAATGGATAAATTAGTCGCCGCGATGGTGGCAACACGGGATTTATTATATAAACCCATGATTAGTGCCTAACTTGTCCTGGGACAAATGAAAAATGACAAAGGATAAAATTCGGGCTGTAGCAACTCCAGCAGACCAGGAATTGTTTCTGGATGTACCCGCACGAGTCTATGGGAATGACCCTAATTGGGTGCCACCCCTGCGTAGCGATGTGGCGAAGCAGTTTGCCCCCGATAATCCTTTTTTTAGCTACGGAAAATTACAGCAATTTATTGCCATGGACTCGTCCCACCCTTCCCAAGCGGTGGGGCGAATTGTGGCGGCGGTGAATCAACGCTTAATTGAACGAGAGGGCAAAAGGGTTGGTTTAGTTGGGTTTTTTGAGTGTGTCAAAGATTTTGCGATCGCGCAATCTCTCCTAAATGCGGCTTGTCAGTGGCTGCGGGAACAAGGGATGACTGTGGCGCGGGGACCGATTGATTTGTCAACCCACAATAATTGTTTATTTTTGGTCGATGGTTTTGATACACCGCCCATGGTGATGATGCCCTATAATCCCCCCTACTATCCCGAATTTCTGGAAAAAGAGGGTTGGCAAAAAGCTAAGGATACTTATGCCTATGATTTTCCCCTAGATAAGCCCTTATCGGATAAATTCAAGAAAGCCTATCAGATTGCTTGTAAATCGGGTATCACCTTTCGTCCGATTAGAACCAAAGGCGAAGGATTTGAACAAGATTGTATCAGCCTTTATCACCTTTTTAACCGTGCCTTTGCCAACAACTGGAGTTCTGCGCCGAGAACGGAAGCCGAATTTCTAGAAGAAGCCAAGTCATTACAGAGTTTAGTTGATCCAGATGTTTTTCCCATTGCCGAAGACAAGGGTGAAATGATCGGCTTTTTTATGGGATTACCGGACTATAATATTCCCCTAAAACACGTTAAGGGGAAACTAAACTGGCTAGGAATTCTTAAGTTTCTTTGGTATCGTCGCCAGATTGACCAAGGACGTGTAATAGCGATTGCTTCATTGCCAGAATATCGCCGTAAAATGGTGCCTCTGGCGTTAATTTATTTGGGAATGCAAGGGGGAATTAAGAAAGGCAAGCCCTATAAACGGGCAGAACTCGGTTGGGTTTGGGAAGATAATTTTCCGTCTCGTAAGTTGATTGAAGCATCGGGGGGGACAATTTATAAGACGTATCGGATTTATGAAAAAACGCTGTAGTCAGTATCAGCCTAATTTTTTTGACTTAGGACTTACGCACAGCCTCTATTGGTAGGGTGTGAAAGCGCTTGCGTAACGCACCATTACCGCTATAGATGGTGTAGCTGCGTAAGTCCTGTGACTATTAAAATGATGATTATTTAGTAGAGACGTTCCGCCGGAACGTCTGTGCCATCATTATTCCTTTCGCTGTAGGATAGAACTACTGGCATGATACCCAGCCTTGCAGGTTTTCTGGGCGCAAGGATGGTGCCCCTACAAGGTTAATCTATCAAATGAGGTAGATCACGCCACTACAATTAAAACAGTTAATAATGGTGGGTTAGACGGTGACAACAACATCAACGACAGAACAACCGCCAGTTCGCGCTGAACCAATCGTTACACTCAGAGGGGTTAGTTGGCAAACCTATCAAGCCTTAATGCACGATGTAGGAGATAATCGGGCTTGGAGGATAGCTTATGACCAGGGAATATTATAAATTAGGATGCCCCTACCCAAACAGGAAAAACCTAAACGACTGCTAGAGAGTTTTATGTCCGACGTTTTCATTTCTACCCATTGCTGAAATTCCTGGATTAATTGAGCAGAGTAAGACAATGGGACAACGAGCAGTCGTGCGTTTATTTCGCCAGCGAATTCAAGAAATTTTGGCAAATCAAAGTTTGGATTAAGAGGAATAGCACTAACGCCCCTAGTTTTTCACCGGAAGTCTAGAAACCTACGTCGGGGTGGGCGCGAGTCACGGGTGCACGTCAACCCACGTATAAACAAGTAACTATGACCATAGCAACTAAACCACTCACCCTAGCTGACTTTATCAAACTTCCCGAAACCCAACCTGCTAGCGAATTTATTGACGGTAAAATCTATCAAAAACCCATGCCACAAGGGAAACACAGCACTCTCCAAATATGCCTCGCAAACACAGTAAACGAGGTGGGATTTCCTGAAAAAATCGCTTACGCTTTCCCCGAATTACGCTGCACGTTTGGCGGACGCTCTATTGTGCCAGATGTTGCGGTATTTCAATGGGAGAGAATTCCCTTCGATGCTGATGGAGAAGTGGCAAACGTATTTGAATGTTCTCCAGATTGGACAATTGAAATCCTCTCACCAGACCAGTCGCAAACCAGGGTAACAGATAACATTTTATTCTGTCTCAGACATCAAACCAGGTTGGGGTGGTTGATTGATCCTGATGAGAAAGCCGTAATTTGTTTTTACCCCAACCAATTACCAGAAATTATGCGACACCCAGAGGATAGACTACCTGTGCCAGATTTCCTAAGTCTACAGCTAACCGTTGAACAGGTATTCTCCTGGCTGAAACTGGGACAGCGTTTGTAAATCACAGGTGTGCGATCGCGAAAATCCCTCTTAGAAGTCTTGGTGCATTGAGCTTGAAGCGCGACGATTTAACTCGTTTTATTGAGCCGGATAGCTGTTTCTATATCCAAAATGATTTAACCCTTCCGGTTCCTCATACTCCACCGCCACATCTTTCACCACAGCAGCAGCAGGACCCCGATGGCACCAATTAATCATTTCCTCAACTCCTGATTTATTCCCTTCAAACACCGCTTCCACTCGACCATCGGGCAAATTTCGCACCCAACCATTTATACCCCATCGACGAGCTTCATTGACTGTTGAAAGACGATAGCCAACGCCTTGAACTTTTCCAGAAATGAAAACGCGGGCGCGGATTTGTTCCTGTGATTGATTCTGCATTTTATATCAAGTTCGATTGAATACTTACTAGAGATAGGGCAGAATGCTTCAATAAAATAAAAACTATTTAGGAGGTTATTATACTCTAAATAAGAGCAGTTTGTTTAGCCGTTTTCGGTTAAATTGACCGGGCTAAACCCGCCCTAGCACTTGACTTATGATTTATAAATCTAACCTTATTGTTGACTTTGCGTCAGCTTTGTTGTAGTTCTTCCTGAAGAATCCGCTGATAAATCCCCGGTAAATATCGAGTCATTGAATTCGTTTCTATACCATAACCTAAACTCGTCCAAGTTCCCGATAACCGCCGCAAGACTTGATCCACTTGACCTTGGCGCAATTGTTGGGAAATATCCATTCCCCACGCTTGCGGATCACTCAGCCAAGCATAAACGACTGCATCCTGATATTGTGGCTCAAAGCTATAGTTACTCCACCACAAAAATTGCCAATGCTGAGGGTGATAGCGTTTGGCTTTGTCATACCAAGTCGTGTTAATAAACTGATACCGTCCGGCGGCGGTGGTACAATTGCCCACATTGGGACCTGCCACAATCGGCACACAGCGATTGGGATGATCACTCAAATCCCAAACATGCTCCCCTCCATACAGTACCGAATAAGGTTGAGAAACATTTGCCTCACTTGCCGAAATTGTTCGCATCAGCGCCCGAATATAAGGATCACCGCCTCGCATAACTAACGGCTGAGTCCCCTTGTCTCCTCTTGGATTGTGAAAACTCCATTCCCCTTGTTGATATCCTTCACGCAGTTCTAGGAATAGGATCATCAAAATTAGGATATTAATCCACTGAATTAGACGTTTCATAACATAAGGCTTAAAATTCGCTCCCATAGACTGTAGAGACGTTCCCGGGAACGTCTCTACAGTTGGATTAGGCAACATTAGCAAATAGTTCTTGCCAAGTGCGATCGCTCCCTTGTGGACGGGCAATCACTTCTACAATCTTATTACGCGCCTCGGCTTGAAATAGCGCCTCGACACAAACCTGTGCCACTTTCGTGCGCGGGATACTCCCATCAAATAGTGTATCCGCTGATGACATGACCACAGGATCAGGAGTATCTTCATTTTTCAGCCCCCCTGGTCGCACAATGGTATAGGTCAATCCACTTTTCTGGAGGTACTCCTCAGCCTGCTTTTTCCACACCAAAATCAGCCAAAACAGATTTAGGGGATGTAACAGTTGGGAGACACAAAGTGAGGAAACCATGACAAAATGCTCAATGCCCTTGGCTTTGGCAACATCGATCAGGTTCTTCGTCCCCTCATAGTCTACTTGGTAGGGTTCTAGGGGGTTGAAGCTGGGTGTAGCACCTGTCGCACAAAAAACGACAGTGCTATCTCCCACAGCAGCGCTGAGACTCTCAGGCTTCAATACATCCCCAACGACTAACTCAGCTTCAGGGGGTAAAATTTCCTGTCCTTTCTCCAAGTTCCGCACCAAAGCGCGGACAGGGATATTGCGTTTGACCAGTTCGTTGACGATTCGGCGTCCTGTTTGACCTGTCGCTCCGGCGACCAATGCTTTCATCTAGAAATTTCCTTCAACAGTGAGAGTTGACGGCAAGATACACAAGTTATGCTGTAAAGAGCCTGTATTTTTTGATTCGATTCCTTAACATTCTCTTTTCAATTCTATAAATTATCAATGAAGTTTTGCCAGATGTGCAGATTTATACCGTAAATTCGTGAAGATGAAAGAGAGAATGAACAATCGCCAGTGGGCATCCTAGCAATAGGCACCAACCCTAACTGACACCGTGGAGCAATTATGCAGTCCCAATTCCTTAACCAGCAACCCATCGCAATCGAGCCAGTGCATCTAGATACCCAATCCACTTTTACCGAGGATGAGAGGGACGAGTCCCAATCATGCCAATTAGCGCCTGAGTTGACTCAGTTTTACGGTCACTTCCAAAATGGTGTAGAGATGTATGCCGAACCGGAACAAGTAACGGCTTATCTGGATACTCACCAGGAGTGGTTTCGTCACTGCGCTCAGCCGATGAAGGCTGAACCAATTGGAGCCAATGGTTATGCTTTAGCGATAGGGCGCTTTGGGTCATTCGGCTACGAAGTTGAGCCAAAAATTGGACTAGAACTACTCCCGCGCCGGGATGGGATCTATAAAATTCAGACGATCCCCGTTCCCGGTTACAATCCTCCCGGCTATGAGGTTGACTTTCAGGCGACTCAAGGGTTTGTGTCGATTCCAACTCACGAGTATTTTTCTGAGCAACAGCTTGAAGGGATAGAACTTCCCCCCACCATTACCCGTATCGAGTGGGACCTTGATTTAACTGTCGGTGTGCGGTTTCCCAAGTTTATCCAAAAATTACCCCAATCCTTGATCCAGAGTACAGGCGATCGCCTATTGGGGCAAATCGTCCGACAAGTGTCTCGCCGCTTGAGTCACAAGGTACAGGAAGACTTTCACAATCGGATGAATATCGTGATCCCCAAAAAATTAAAGCGACGCTAGAGGAACACAAAAAGTCACTAACCCGCCCTCCTGAATCAAAAGTTAACAAAAGGATTATCGTACTTGCTCGGCGGCGATAAATTCCCGTAGTCGCAGCAAATTCAGGGTTTGAGCGAGATTTAACGGCAACAGAGACACACCTTCTAAACGAGACTGTACCCATCCTTCACCCCAGCACCATTCGTGATAGCCATCGATTCCCTGGCTCAATAGCAGTCGCAACCCGTTAGACTCAGCCACCTCCACCTGATGTTGGATGGAAACTGGACCTATCCAACTGGTGAAGGTTAATCCTGGATGGAGTTGTTCCGGTAGTCCGGGGGAAAGGCGCTGAGTCGGCAACCACTGGCGCAGTTTCTGTGAATGCAGCAGACTGTCTCGGATCACATTATGGGGGGCTTCGAGTTCAATACGGAGGTGACTTTGTTGAAAGGTTCCCAACATAATCTTTGTCCAAAAACGATAGGTCTGTTGCTGTTGAGTGTAAACCTTAACTATAGCAACCTCTGACATCGGTTAGGACACAGAAGAATTTAGTTCCGGCGGAACGTCTCTAGGATAAACGAACAAAACCTAGAGATTTTTCTAGCAAAAAGTCCTTCGGGTAGAGACGTAAGGCTTCTCACGGTCTGGCTAAAATAAAAAAGGAGTATGTTAAGAAGTGTAAGGTTTTTCCATGGCTGATCAGTTAATTCGCGCCACAGCAGCAGAAGGAGGTATTCGTGCCGTCGGTGTGATTACCACACGCCTCACCGAAGAAGCCCGCCAGCGCCATCAGCTCTCTTATGTCGCCACGGCTGCCCTAGGGCGCACCATGTCATCCGGCTTATTGTTGGCGTCTAATATGAAGCGTGAAGGGTCAAGAGTAAATATTCGGGTGAAGGGAAAGGGTCCTTTGGGCGGGATTTTGGTCGATGCAGGATTAGATGGTACGGTTAGAGGATATGTGGATAACCCTGCCATTGAACTACCGCCCAACGAATCTGGCAAACTTGATGTTGGCGGTGCAGTTGGGCATGACGGTTTTCTCTATGTGATCCGGGATGTGGGGTATGGCTATCCCTACTCCAGTACCGTAGAACTGGTGTCGGGAGAAATTGGTGACGACATTGCTCATTACCTGCTTACGTCCGAACAAACCCCATCAGCACTGATGGTGGGTGTATTTGTCGGTGCTGAAGGCGTAACCGCCGCTGGAGGGTTATTAATCCAAATCTTACCCAAAGCGGCTAGAGACGAGTCCTTGGTGCAAATTTTGGAATCTCGCATTGCTAAACTATCCGGATTCACACCCCTGTTGCAGGAAGGTAAAACGTTACCGGCTATCTTTGAACAGATTTTGGGTGATTTGGGCTTGGTCATTCTGCCAGAAATCCAAATGGTACGTTTTGACTGCGGTTGCTCGTTTGATCGGGTGTTGGGAGCGCTGAAGATGCTAGGTGAAGCCGAACTTCGGGATATGATTGAAAAAGACGAAGGCGCTGAAGCGACTTGCCATTTCTGTGGAGAAGTTTACCAAGCGAGTGGAGATGAACTGGCTCGACTGATTGATGATTTAAGGGCTGAGTCCGTTTAATCGAGATTGGGTTAGGGGAATTGGGAATGGGAAAGGTGAGAGTTGACCACCTCTAGTCTGTCTATATCTGAACCCCAATTTTGATAGTTTTCTCTAAAGGAGGTATGGCATTAGCCATCAAACTTATGACCAATCTTCCTCATCGTAACAGCGGTTGCCCTTGCTCCCATTCCCGATAAAGTCTCAAAAAGAGTATGGATTTTTCTGTCTAACGAGAGTAGGATGGCAAGAACTGAGGGTGCTATAAAACCCACAGCATTAGGCGTAGCGAGTGGTGGAGTGAGTTATGAGTAGAAAACGAGAAGTGCCCGATCATTGGCATGCTACCTGGTCTGCCCAACCCAGTTGGAGTCAAGATTTGCAACACCAGAGGAGTGCTGTCAATCCTCATCAGGTCGGACATTCAGCGTCTTATCGTCAAACCACTCCCCAAAAGGTGGCGACGAAGCCAGCCCCACCCTCTCCCAAACAGCCCAAAGAACCAAGACGACGCTTTACGTTCGGCGGCTGGGCATTTTGGGTGGCGGTGATTATTCTGGTTTCGGGTGGGATAGGATTTTCCGCCGTTGCCCTTTTGCTGAAGCTACCTGCTTTGCCAAATTGTCCATCGATTTTTTGGCCCACAGCTTCGGCATCAGTGCGTCTCTATTGCGCTCAGCTTGCGGCAAATAAACGCACCACCAAAGATTTGTTAGAAGCGATCGCGCTCATAGACGCTTTACCTAAAGACCACCCCTTGCGCCCGGAAATTAACCGCCATATCGAAGAGTGGTCAGTGGAGATTTTAGCGATTGGAGAAGAAAAGTTTCAAGCCGGTCAGCTAGAGGAAGCGATTGAGATTGCGAACCGGATTCCGAGAGATGTTCCCGCGTTCAAATTGGTCAAAGAACAAATTGAGGCGTGGCAAACTCTGTGGCAAAAGGCTTCAGGGATTTATGAACAAGCCGAGGAACAACTCAGACAGTCGAATTGGACGTTAGCGTTTCGAGAAGCGGTTAAGCTGACAACGATAGATAACCAGTATTGGGCAGCCGTTAAATACAACCAACTCGTGGATTTGATTCAAATCGGACGAGACGATAGTCAGAAGTTGGATGAAGCCTATCGGTTGAGTAAAACGGGTCGAGTCGATGATATTTTAAAGGCGATTGAAGCCGCTGAGAAAATCACGCCCAAGAGTTTTGCCTACAAAGAGGCTCAAGATTTGATTGCTGAGTCTGGAAATAAGTTACTCAAACTGGCTACAAGTCGCTTAGAACAGCGGAATTGGCAAGGGGTGTTAGAGATTGCCAATAAGTTGCCCGCTAGTGTAAAATTACCAGACGTCAAGGCAGATTTGATTGACTTAGCCAATGCCCTATCCAGTGCTGAATCGGGAAGCGTTGGGGATTTAGAAATCGCGATCGCCTCAGTTCAGAAACTGGGTACTGATCGTCCTCTGTATGATAAAGGTCAAGAATTAATTGATCGATGGCAACGGGAAATTGAGGATGTGGCTCGACTGGAACGGGCAAGGGCGTTTGCCAGTTCTGGGCTAATTAGCGATTTACAGATTGCGATCGCAGAAGCTCAACTGATTCCCAGCCGCAATCCCCGCTACCAAGAAGCGAGGGCTGAGATTAGCCAATGGACTCGTCGCATTCAAACCATCGAAGATCAGCCCTATCTTGACCGCGCCACCCAACTTGCCAGCTTTGGCGGGGCAGAATCGTTACAAGAAGCAATCCAAGAAGCCCGTCGCATTGCTCCCAATCGCACTCTTTACCCAGAGGCGCAAAGTAAGATTAATGACTGGACGCGCACAGTTCAACGTTTGCAAGACCAACCCTATCTTGATAATGCTCGCACCCTTGCCAACTCCGGCAATCTTCCCGCCGCGATCGCAGCGGCTGAACAAATTAAATCGGGACGGGTACTCTATGGGGAAGCACAAAGCCTAATTAAGGGCTGGAAAACAGAAGTTTTAGGACAACAGCGCTTGCAACAAGCCTATCAAGCTGCCACTCCCGGCACTCCTGAAGCCGTTGCAGAGGCAATTCGCTTAGCCAGACAAGTTCCCAGTTCAGCCAAGGTTAGAGGTGATGCTGTCTCGGCGGTTAATCGCTGGAGTTATCAACTGTTGGCTTTAGCTCAAGATCGAGCCGCTTTTAGCTTAACTGAAGCGATTCGACTGGCTAAAATGATTCCTTCGGGAACCGAAGCCTATAATGCGGCTCAAGTGCAAATTCAAGGATGGCAAAAGATTTTAGAACCACCCCCTCCCCTTGTCGTGGTTCCTCCGAGTACAGATGCTCCACTTTCACTAGAACCACCCGAACATGAATTGCCTCTGGATGATAATTAAGCGGTTGAGGATTCTAGGCGCAAGAAAGCCTGAAAATTTAGGTAAGCTATGAATCTCTAATTAATATACGTCCGAGACAAAATAACCGCTCAATGGAAATCCTTGATCTAGGGATTCGGGAGCAAGTTGCTAATATTGTTCAGAATTTATTAGGAGGCGTATGAAAGACTGGAAGGCTTTACAAGGGCGGTATTTAAATGACGAAGTACCAACTCGTCTAGGTGGATTAGCGGCTAACTTGGCTCGAATTAAATCTCTGACTAAGAGTGGAGTTAATGGCAAGGCGGTGGAATATCTGATTAGAGAAAGCAAGTTCTTTATTGAGTGGACAGCTATGGATGCTGGAATGGATCATGCAGCTGAGTTGGTTGAGTTGCAAGTTCAACTCGCTCGGTGGCAATTCCATTGGTCAAAGATTTGGGCAGATGATGCAAAACGCATCAATGTTGCTGAACAAGCAAGGGTTTGGATGGAGCGCGTGTTGGAGATGTCAGGGCTTTTGTCGGAACCTGTGCCTAGTCCTCATCAAGGTTGATTTGGTTGTGCGATCGCCTTAGACTTGATTGAAGTGCGATCGCGCTTATTTGACGTTGATGTTGGATTTCGGCGCGTCAACCCAACCTATGGTGATAGGCGATCGCACTTGCCACACCACCACTCTGGAATAATATGTCAACCCAAAAACTCAAATTGGACATTAAACTGACAGGAAAGTTACCTGAACTTCCAGAAATCCATCGCTTAGAAGCAGAACGACGCGCCAGGGAAGCCTACGTCATGACGCTCCTGAACCATGCTGATATTAGTGCTGGATTAGCGGCTGAACTGCTAGGCATTGATCGCTGGCAACTTTCTGAGTTAATGGATTTATATGATATACCGACCTTTCCTAGCCAAACCAAGGAAGAGTTAGAGCAAGAGATTGCCCAAGTTAGACAGTTTCTGCTCAAACATCAATCATGATAGTTGTCTCAGACACCACACCATTAAGCGAACTAGCAAAAGTTGGACAACTGACGTTACTACGGGGAGTTTTCGGACAAGTTATCGTTCCTCAAGAAGTCTACAACGAAGTAACTACTGGAAATCATCCAGCAGTCGTTGTTGTTCAGGCAGCGACTTGGATTGAAGTGCGTTCAGTTCAGGATAACAGTCAAGTCTTTGCCTTACAAGAACGTGCAAAAATTCATCGGGGTGAAGCCGCTGCAATTATTCTTGCCGAAGAATTAGGCGCACAACAGGTTTTGATTGATGATTTGAGGGCGCGACGAGTAGCCAAAGCGCGACTTTTGCCCGTGACTGGCACAATTGGAACGTTGCTACTTGCTAAAGAACAGAGGTTGATTACTCAGGTTAAACCGATTTTGGATGACTTGATTGCTGTGGGTAAACGGATTAGTCCACAACTTTATCAGGATGTTCTCGTAATCGCCCAAGAGTTTAAAAATCTACAAGCTTAATTTATGAAAAAATGAGAGTGGTTGTCTAATCTCAATTTTGCGTTGATTCTGGACGAGAGTGGAGGTTGGGTTGACGCGCCGAAACCCAACCTATGGTGATAGGCGATCGCACTATATATTGAAGGACAATTCGGGCCAAGAAAACGGAGATTTAGTCTATGTCAAGTGATGGCTAATAGCAGTTCGCTTTCGCATAGTTACAGTACAAATGTTCTAAAGCTTACCGGATTAAGCATCCATTTCTAAATTTGTAAATATACCAGCGCAAAGCGCTATAAACTTCCTATGTTTTTTGCCTATTTCACTATTGCCTATTGTCTCCCCTCACAATAACACTTATTCAGCCAGCTCAATATTAGCTTTCAGCAGTTTTCCACTCGTCGTACTGCTTTTTCAAACGTTGTTCAATAGTCTTTTTATACTGTTTTTCTAGTTTCGTCACGTCAAAAACAGTTTTACCCTGAGTTTGCTCAACAAACTTCAAGGCTCTTTTCTCTATCTTTTTGTCATAACCCCACCACCGATCACGGACTATATTGATCAAGTGGCGGTTCTCTTCAACAAACTGTAGAATAGCCGCGTGTCTCCAATCAAAATTAGGCAACTCTGCGTGAATTGGTTTAAATGGTATTCCACGATGAGAAAACAGTCCGCTAGGGTCTAACTCCCGTTTGAATCGCTGAGAATAGGCAGTCTTGGGCACTGGTCTTCACTATAAATAATGCAGGTCTTAAGGTTCTACACCCTAGTCTAACGACAAAACTTATCCCCGGCAAATGAATCCCAATAACACACAGCAATTATATCTTTTAACAAGCTCGTCTGGCATAGGATTGGATCAGAGTTTTAGTCCATTTTAATGGACTTAAGCTATTAGCCCGGAGTTTGAACTCCGGGCGGGTATCTGGGCTTACTTCTCTTAATCGAGAACTTGCTTATTTATCTATTATGAATTCCAATCCCACATCACAGGATTATCGTCCAGGGGAGCAGTAACAATACGTCCGATCGCGTCAATTTCTTGCAGTTCTTCTTGAGATAACTTAACCTCAGCCGCCTTGGCATTACTAGAGGATTGTCCTTCATGACGCGCCCCCGCGATCGCATTCGTTTGCGGTTGGGCAATTAACCAGGCGAGGGATAATTGGGCAAGACTGCAATCATGGCGTTCAGCAATCGGGCGCAGTTTATCTAAAGCTTGCTGCGCTCGTTTATAGTTTTCCCCTTGAAAAAGACGATTGTTGGCACGATTATCGCCTTCTCTTAATTGATGATCGGGTTTAAATTTACCCGTGAGCAATCCTTGAGCAAGGGATGAATATGCCAGGATTGATATATTATTCTCAATGCAGTAGGGTTGAGCATCTTGCTCAACTTTCCGCCAAAACAAGGAATAGGGGGGCTGTAAACTGTCAATCTTCCCATACTGAGCCACTTCTTCTAACTGTGTACGGGAGAAATTAGAGACACCAATTGCCCGAATTTTGCCTTGTTCCTTAAGTTTGTTCAAGGCGCTCATTGGCTCCTCAATCGGCACCACCTCAGTATTAAAAGCCCCAGGGGGCCAATGAATTTGATACAGGTCAATATAATCGGTCTGAAGATTTTTCAGAGAGCGATCGCAGGCTTCGATAACTTTATCATGTTTCAGATTCCCTACCCATACTTTGGACGCCTAAACTACCTGATCGCGCACATCTGATAATGCCTGGGCAACAATCTGCTCGGAATGCCCATTACCATAGATTTCTGCGGTATCCACCGTCGTGATACCCGCATCAAAAGCGGCTCGGATGGCTTTAATCGTTTCAGCGTCTTCAATCCCCACCCAGGCACTCTTACCCGCCTGCCAGGTGCCCATTATAATCGGTGTGATTTTGATATCGGAAGTGCCTAAAGGTCGCGTTTCCATAACAAATTCCTTTGATGTAGACAATTTTAACTGTAATTAGCCCTTAACCGATAAGCTAATCCCACCAAATCTTCTAAGTTTTGGCACAGTCTTGGCGTCTATCCCAGGTACAATTAGTTTGAACCTCCAGATAGTAGGTTGCTGAAAACCTCTCAGTACAAAGATATGGAAGATCATACCCGTAAAATTGCCTTAGTTACAGGTGCTAATAAAGGCTTAGGTTTTGAAATTAGTAAACAACTCGCCCAAAAAGGCATCCGCGTTATTCTTGGAGCGAGAGATGCCAACAAGGGGCGGGAAGCCTGCGAAAAACTTAAGCAAGAAGGATTAGACGTAGATTTGTGTCTGTTGGATGTGAACAGTCATGAGAGTATTAACCAAGCCGTTAGTTGGCTTAAACAAGAACTTGGCGAACTGCATATCCTCGTGAACAATGCCGGGGTGCTACTCGATAGAACAACATCTGTATTGGATGTGGATTTTGATACGATCTCGCAAACCTTGCAAACAAATCTTTATGGCGCTTTTTTAATGTGTCAAGCTTGTATTCCTTTGATGAAAGCATCACATTATGGTCGCATTGTAAATATGTCGAGTACCCTGGGTTCCCTTGCCGACATGAGTAATCCCAATTCGCCCTATGATACTATTATCACTCCTACTTATAGGCTTTCTAAAACGGCTCTCAATGCGGTTACGGTTTTGTTTGCCAGAGAATTACGAGGAACGAATATTTTAATTAATTCGGCTTGTCCGGGTTGGGTGAAAACGGATATGGGTTCTGAAGCTGCACCATTAAACATTAAGCAAGGTGCTGATACCCCTGTATGGCTGGCAACTTTACCCGATAATGGACCGACTGGTGGATTTTTTAACCGTCGTCAGCCTATTGCTTGGTAAATAAAGTCGAGTAGAAAAGTAATGCGAATCCAGTGCAACCTTCCTACTTCCCTTCTGCCTTCTGCCTTGTCTCCACCAACATGTAAGTATTCAACCAGATATTATATCATCCCTTCCCTTCTAAGATTTCTATCAGCCTATCTTCCATGGCATTCCGAGCCGCCACATCTGAACAATGATCAATGAGAGATTTTGCCGCTGATATCGCGGCTTGAGCTGTGGGGAAATCAAAACCGCCAAAGGGATCAATAATTGTCGGTTCAAGCAACTGTTCTGATTCTAGCCACGTTACTGTCCAACGCCCTGTTTTCCGTTCCCATATTGGAATAATTAAATATTCATCCCAATGGGTATGGTAACGTTCGGCTTGATCAAAGTTTGCCTTATAAGAGTGGCGTTTATAAACGTTGTCCACTACTTTTCAATCCTCCCTGATTCTTGATGCTTCACTAAACCCTGGTTTAGAGTCCAGGGTTTTTCTTTGAACGGTAATTTCCCCATAGCTTAAGGAAAGGCAATCTCGCCTTTTTGCTTTTGTCGTACTATCAGATTTTTGACATGATTAGTCGATTTTAGCTGATTTGGGCGAGGTTTCCCAAGCCTTTATTTGTTAAACTTTATATAGCTCCCGCTTTTGTGGGCTACCTGCTGTTTTTCGGCTTAAGCGAGATAATTGTGGTCTCACCCAAACACAGAGTCGAACCCATTATTGTATCATACAGGGACACTCAGGGGTTGACCATTATCAGCAGGAGTCAATTGCAGCAGGAAGGGAATTGCTTGTTTCACCCAATCTTGGATAGCCGTATAAGACGCCGCCTCTTCGCCATAGCAAACTTCCAGCATATCAGTATGGATCATGCCGGGACTCAGGGGAATTGCCGCCATTCCTTTGGGCAATTCTTGAGCTAGCGATCGCGTCATGCCTTCAATTGCCCATTTAGAGGCACAATAGGATGAGACTTGAGGAGAGGTTGAGCGTCCCCAACCCGAACTCAAATTGACAATTATACCGCTTCCCCTGTCAATCATTGCTGGGATAAAATGGCGAATTACATTGGCGACTCCCTTGATATTGACATCAATCAGACGGGAAAAATCCTCGCTGGGAATCTCCCAAAAAGGCGCCAAATCATTAATAATTGCCGCATTATTAATCAGCAGATCCGGTGGAGTGAACTCATTGAGGAGGAGTTTTGCCCAAGCCATGACCTGATCTTCATCGGCAACATCGACCACGGTAAAATTATGGGGAGGACCAAAGGCTTGATTGAGATCCTTAATTGCTGCCTCGTTTCGAGCGCAACCCAAAACTGTATGTCCTTGAGCGATAAATCCCTCAGTCATTGCTCGACCTAAACCCCGGCTGACACCTGTAATCACAATCACTTTTGTCATGGTTACTATTTTCCCTTGATACCTTTCCTCTAATAGATTAAGGCGATATGGGAAGATGCGATCGCGTACCAGTTTTTCCGGAAGCTGGGGCGTCGTTATCTCTCCTACTGGTAAGGATTTTAAGTTATGTTCGAGCTTTAGTATAGAATTGCTCACTAGCAACAATCACCTACAGAATCCCCTTTAAATGCAACACAAATCCCGGTAACACATTTTCTCCTGACAGAGTAGCCGGAGAGTTGAGAATTTCTACATCCTCTCCTGGACGATAAATCTCAACAAAATCGCGGGAATCCTCGCCCTCAACTCTCGTAGGGCGAGGAGGGATAGAGGGATGCCGGAAGAATGGAGGCATCCAATTTTTTACGCTACGCATAGACCGTTATTCCTCCTGATTAACTTGACCTTGCTAGGAGCAAACTGACCAATGCGTTTCCAGGTGTAGTCACAAACGGAAATATTTTTAGTCTTTTTGGTATCGGTAAATCCACCAACGTAACCAATGTAAGACTTTCCAGCTTTCTGTGCTCTAACCAAATCGCCAATCCTCACTCCAAAAGGGGTAATCGTTCCACCTTTGCGCTTCCTGTCTCCCGACTTATCTGGGACTTCAAAATGCAGTTGGCGACGGAAAAAGCCGTACTCTTTTCCCCGCTTCACCGCACCGGGGCGGGTGATGATTTTAAACGGCGAAGAGGTTACGGTAACGCTGCCCTTATGGGTATAACCGTATGAGTTAGAACCGATGAATGGCACATACTTAATGAAATACCCACAAGCTAACGCCACTCCGTCAACTGCGTGAGTTTCTGGTTTGGCTATGGACTTGTTGGTTTTATCCTTTTCTAGTCCTAATTGGGTTCGGAGTTGAGATGTACCGTTCCCGTCTTTTTGCCAGCCGTGACGGACATAGACGGGGGCGATTTTTTCCATCTGGGATATCGCCCAATTCTGACCTGTCATCACCGGAGAGAAGCCCTTGCCCGACTTGGCACGTTTGCGTTTGGTTTGGTCTATGTCGGCTTTAACTCTCTCATAACCAATAGCCACCACTGGGAAGATGGTCGCCAATTCTTTAACTACCCTTAACTCCAATTGCCGTGAGGCTTTAATGGATGGGGGTAGTTTACACTGTTTGCGGTTATCGAACCTTTTCTGCCGATGGTTACGCTGTTTGAATGGGACATTCCGGTTAATCCGTCGTCCCCGGCGAGACCGTCGTAACATGGCGCGGGTTTCCATTCGTTTTTTCACCCGTCCAAATGGGAGAATGAGATGTAGTTGGAGCAGGGTATGTTTAGCCGACTGGACGCCGATGCCGGAATAAGACTTGCCAGGATCAACTCCAACAGAAATGGGTTGCACTTCCTCAGCCGATGACGACGTAGTGAGTTGGACGTAGTAAACGCCCAGGTCTGACCATCTCCCCACCGCCTTACCTTCTTTGACCCATCGTCTAGCCCTGGAGGGCTTAGTAGGCATCAGTGGTTTTCCTTCGTTGCTAACTACTGGAACACGATTCATAGATATAATCCACTCGTGTAATGTTTACGTCTCTTAAGGCATTGGTAAGGGTGTGTCCTGGAATTACCCAGTCAAGAGAGATTCCTGAGCCTACAGTTAAGCCGAACTAGAGAAGCGTCCGGAAGTGATTGTCCCCTACCAACTCATGCCCTTATTCATGTACAGACCGTCCATGGAAGGTCTCTACTGACAGGTTATCTCTGCCAATCCGCGTCTTCACGAAGTAAGGCGCGGTTCATGAA